>NZ_JBEYRK010000032.1:0-104199 GCF_040704065.1 Streptomyces sp. NPDC047869 | reverse complement strand
TCACCGGCCTGCTGCTGGTCGCCCCGCTCGTGCTGCCCGCCTCCGGCACGGTCGAGGTCTCCGTCGAGGTCGTCACCGCGGGCCCCGTGCCCGAGATCACCGTGCACAGCCGCCCGCGCGTCCAGGACGCCCCCGGCTGGACCCTCAACGCCACCGCCTCCGCCGCCTCCTCGGCCCCGCTCACCGCGGAACGCCCGCCCGTATGGCCCGAGTCCGCCGAAGAGGCCTGGACCGCGGGGACCTACGACCGGCTGGCCGGGCTCGGCCTCGGCTACGGGCCCGCCTTCCAGGGCGTACGGTCGGCGGCCGTCACCGGCGACGGGGAACTCCTCGCCCGGCTCTCGCCGCCCGCCGGCGCCCGCGACACCGCCGGCCCGTACCCCGTGCACCCCGCGCTGCTGGACGCCGCCCTCCAGGTGACGGCCGCGCTCGGCCCGGCCGGGCAGCGCGCCCTGCTGCCCGTCGCCGTGGGCCGGTGCGTCCTCCCGGCCGTCACCACGGGTGAGCTGACCGCACGGGTCCGGCGCACCGGTGACACCGGCACCGACCTCACCCTGGACGTCACCCTGTGGGACGCCGACGGCCTCCCCGCCGGGCGTCTGGACGCCGTACGCCTGCGCGCCGCCGACCCCGCCGACCTCGACGCCGGCTCGGAGAACGCCCGGCACCTGTACGAGGTGGCGTGGACGGCGGCCGGCGAGCCCGCCGACGCGCCGGACCTCACCTGGGCCGTGGCCGGCGACCCCGCCGACCCGCAGGCCGCGGCCGCCCGGCACGCCCTGCCCGGCGCCGAGGACCGCACCGACGTCGCCGTACGCTTCTGGCCGCGCCCCGCACCGGATGCCGATCCGGTGGCCGTCGCGCACGAGACGGCCACCGGCGCCCTCGAGGAACTGCGGCGGCTCATCGCCCTCCCCGAGGGCCAGGCACCCGCGCGGACCGTGTGGGTGACCCGGGGCGCGGTGGCCGCCGCCGACGGCGACCGGGTGCCCGCGTACGCCCAGTCGGTGCTGTGGGGCCTGGTGCGCAGCGCGCGTGCCGAACACCCGCACCTGGGACTGACACTGCTCGACCTGGACGACGACGGCCTCGACCCGGGCCCCGTGCTGAGGGCCGCCGCCGGTCTTCCCGGCGAGCCCGAACTGGCGTGGCGTGAAACCGAGTTGCTGGCGCCCCGGCTGGTGCGGGCACGTCCGGGGAGGACCGGCCGAGGAGCGGAGCCGGACGCGGGCCGGGCCGGCGTGCCGCCCACGGACGGAACCGTCCTGGTCACCGGTGGTCTGGGAGCCGTCGGCGGGCACATCGCCCGGCTCCTCGCCGAACGCGGAGTGCCGAGGCTGCTGTTGACGGCACGGGGCGGCGCCGAGGACCCGCGCGCCGAGGAGGCCGTAGCCGGGCTGGCCGCGCTCGGCGCGCGGGCCGAGGTCGTCGCCTGCGACGTCACCGACCCGGCCGCGATCGCCGGCGTACTCGGCGCGGTGGGCGAGGAGTTCCCGCTGCGCGGTGTCGTGCACTGCGCCGGGGTCCTCGACGACGGTGTGATCGGCGAACTGACCCCCGAGCGGCTGGAGCGGGTACTGCGCCCCAAGGCCGACGGCGCCGCCCATCTGCACCGGCTCACCGCCGGAACCCCGCTGGACCTGTTCCTGCTGGTGTCCTCGGCCGCCGGTGTCGTGGGCAACCCGGGCCAGGGCAACTACGCGGCCGCCAACGTCCTCCTCGACCAACTCGCCCACCACCGGCGGGCCTCGGGCCTGCCCGGCCTCTCCCTGTCCTTCGGCGCCTGGGCCGGCGAAGGTCTCGCCGCCGCCCACGCCGACCTGGACCGCATGGCCCGGCTGGGGCACCGGGCCCTCACCCCGGAGCAGGGCCGCGACCTGGTGGCGCTGGCCCTGCGCGGCGACGCCCCGCACCTGGTCGGCTGGGTCCTGGACCTGCCCCGCCTGCGCACGACGGACGCCGCGGGCACCGCCCTGTGGCGCACGCTGCTGCCCGCGCCCCGCACCGGCGACGCGACGGGCGGCGCCCTGGCCGGCCGGCTGGCCCGGCTGCCCGGACCCGAGCGGGCCGAACGCGTCCTGGCCCTGGTCCGCGAGGAGGCGGCCCGGGCGCTCGGCCTGCGCTCCACCGAGTCCGTACCGGCCGGCCGGCCGCTGCGCGACCTCGGCATGGACTCCGTCACCGCCGTCGAACTGCGCAACCGCCTCGCGGCCCGGCTGGGTGTGCGGCTGCCCGCCACCCTGCTCTTCGACCACCCCACCGCCGACCGGCTGGCCGCGTACCTGCTGGCCCACGCACTCGGCGACGCCGCCCCGAAGCCGGCCCCGGCGGTGGCGCGCCGGAGCGGCCCGGCCACCGACGAACCCATCGCCGTCGTGGCCATGGCCTGCCGGCTTCCCGGTTCCGTGAACGACCCGGAGGGGCTGTGGCGGCTGGTCGCCGAAGGCCGGGACGCGGTCGGCCCGTTCCCGGCGGGACGCTGGGACGTCGACGCGCTGTACGACCCCGACCCGGACGCCCCCGGCAAGTCCTACGCCCGCGAAGGCGGCTTCCTGGACGACATCGAGTCCTTCGACGCGGGCTTCTTCGGCATCACCCCGAAGGAGGCCGCCGCCATGGACCCCCAGCAGCGGCTGCTGCTGGAGACGGCCTGGGAGGCGCTCGAACGGGCCGGCATCGTGCCCGCCCGGCTCGCGGGCAGCACCACCGGCGTGTACGTCGGCATGTTCGGCAGCGACTACCTGGCCGGCTCCCGCCTCGACCAGCTCGACGGCTACGTCGGCACCGGCTCGGCACTCAGCGTCGCCTCCGGCCGGCTGGCGTACGCGCTCGGGCTGCACGGCCCGGCGCTGACCGTGGACACTGCCTGCTCCTCCTCACTGGTCGCCACCCATCTCGCCGCCCAGGCACTGCGCGCGGGCGAGTGCGATCTGGCGCTGGCCGGCGGGGTGACCCTGATGGTGACCCCGCAGACCTTCGTGGAGTTCAGCCGGCTGCGCGGGCTCTCCCCGACCGGGCGCTGCCGCGCCTTCTCCGACGACGCCGACGGCGCCATCTGGGCCGAGGGCGCGGGCATGCTCGTCCTCAAGCGGCTCGGTGACGCGCGACGGGACGGCGACGAGGTGCTGGCCGTGCTGCGCGGCACGGCGGTGGGCCAGGACGGCCGCAGCCAGGGCCTGTCCGCGCCCAACGGACCGGCCCAGGTACAGGTCCTGCGCCGTGCGCTGGAACAGTCCGGACTCGACCCCGCCGACATCGACTACGTCGAGGCCCACGGCACCGGCACCACGCTCGGCGACCCGATCGAGGCGAACGCCCTCGCCGAGGTCTTCGCCGCCACCCGGACCGGGGACCGCCCGCTGTACCTGGGGTCGCTGAAGTCCAACATCGGCCATGTGCAGGCCGCTTCGGGCGTCGCCGGACTCATCAAGGTCGTGCAGGCGATGCGGCACCGGACCCTGCCGCCCACCCTGCACGCCGGCACACCCAGCCGGCACGTCGAGTGGGAGGGCAGCGGACTGCGGCTGCTCCAGGAACCGGTGGCCTGGCCGGCGACGGGTGAGCGGGTGCGGCGGGCCGGTGTCAGCGCCTTCGGGATCAGCGGCACCAACGCCCATGTCATCGTGGAGGAGGCCCCCGCCCGGCCCGCCGAGAAGACGGAAGTCCCGGACGGCAAGCGCCTGTTCCCCCTGTCCGGACGCAGCGAGGCCGGGCTGCGCGGACAGGCCGCCCGGCTCGCCCGGCACATCACCGCCGGCATCGCCGCCCTCCCGGACGTGGCCCACACCCTGGCCCGGCACCGCAGCCACTTCGAGTGGCGCGCCGCGGTCGTCGCGGACGGCCGGGAGGAACTGCTGTCCTCGCTCCGGGCCCTGGGCAGCGGCCGCAGGCCGGTACCCGCGCCGCACGAGGAGCAGTCCGGCAGGGTCGCCTTCGTGTTCGCCGGGCACGGCGGCCAGTGGACCGGAATGGGACTGGAGCTGATGAACCGCTCCGAGGCGTTCCGGGCGGAACTGACCCGCATCGACGCCGCCGTCGAACGGCACGCCGGCTGGTCGGTGCTCAATGTGCTGCGCGCACCGGAGGAGTTCTCCCCGCTCGACCGCACCGAATACCTCCAGCCGGTCCTGTTCGCCGTGAACGCGGCTCTCGCCGCCGCCTGGCGTGAACTCGGCGTCACCCCGGACGCCGTGGTGGGCCACAGCCTCGGCGAGATCGCCGCCGCCTACAGCGCGGGCGCCCTCACCCTGGACGAGGCCGTGACCGCCGTCACCGGCCGGGCCCAGGCGGTGGTCCCCCTCGTCGGGCACGGCGGCATGCTCGCCGTCGAGCTGCCGCCCGCCGACGTCGAGGACCTGCTGCGCCCCTACGCAGGGAAGCTGTTCGTCGGAGCGGTCAACGGCCCCACCGCCACCGCCGTCTCCGGCGAGTCGGAGGCGCTCACCGCGCTCCGCGCGGAACTGGCGGAACGGGGCGTTTCCAGCCGGGTGCTGTCGACACCGTTCGCCTCCCACACCCCGCTCATGGACCCCCTGCGCGCGGACCTCCTCGACCGCTTCTCCGGCATTCGCGGCACCCGCACACCGACCCCCCTCTACTCGTCGGTGCTCGCCGAACCCGTCCCCGGCGACGGCCTGGACGCCGCCTACTGGTACGCGAACCTGAGCCGGCCGGTCCGCTTCGCGGACACGATCAGGCGGATGCTGGACGACGGCTACCGCTACTTCGTCGAACTCAGCCCGCACCCCTCGCTGCTCCCGGCGATCGAGGCGGTCGCGGGCGAAGCCGGCGTCGACGCGGCCGGCGTCGGCTCGCTGCGCCGCGGCCGCGACGGGCACGACGTACTCCTGGGCAGGCTCGGGGAGTTGTACACGGCCGGGCACACGCCCGACTGGGCCGCGCTGTACCCGCGCGGCCGCCGCGCCGACCTGCCGACCTACGCCTTCGCCCGGGAACGCCACTGGCTCGCCCCCGTGCGGTCGGGCGCCACCGGAGGCTCACCGCTCCTCGGCACCCACGTCCAGGCCAGCGACGAGCCCGGCCGCGACCTCTTCCAGACCGAGATCGACCTGAACGACGGCCGCTTCGCCTACCTGACCGACCACCGCGTCACCGGCGAGGTGTGGCTGCCGGGCGCCGCCCTCCTCGGCATGGTGCTGGAGGCCGCCACCGGCCCGGCGGCGGACGGTGACGGTGACGGGGTGCGGCTGACCGACGTCCGGTTCGTCCAGCCGCTGCGGCTGGACGCCGACCGGCCCGTAAGCCTGCAGTTGGTGCTGCGCCCGGCCGAGGACGGCCACCGGGACTTCACGGTCGCCTCCGCCCCGGCCGGCGGCCGGCGGTGGGAGCTGCACGTCACCGGCCGCATCGTCTCGGAGCCGGCCGCTGACGCCCCGGAACCCGCCCCGGCCGGCGGGCCCGGGCTCGCCGCGCTGCGCGAGCGGTGCACCGAGCGGGTCGACGTGAGCGCCGTCTACGCGGGCCTCGCCGCCCTCGGCATCGACTACGGCCCCGCCTTCCGGGGCCTGGAGGAGGGGCACCGGGACGGCGGCACGACAGCCCTCGCCCGGCTGGCCGCCCGGCCCGCGGCCGGGCACCTGCTGCACCCCGCCACCCTGGACGCCTCCTTCCACAGCGCGGCCCTGCCCGCCGCAGCGCCCGCCGGCCGCGCCTTCGTCCCCGCGGGCGCCGGCCGCGTGCACCACAGCGGCGCGCGCACCACGCCCGCCTGGGTGAGCTGCGACCTGCGCTCGGTGGACGGCGACACGGCCACGCTGGATCTGCGCCTGTGGGACGAGGACGGTCAACTCGTGCTCGCCGTGGACGAGTTCCGGCTCGCCGCGCTGTCCCCGCTGGACGGCGCCCTCTTCGAGACCTGCTGGCAGCCGCGCCCCGAGGCACAGGAACCGCCCGGTGCGGGCGGCTGGCTGATCCTCGCCGACGAGACCGGCACGGCGGACGAACTCGCCTCCCGGCTGGACGGCCTGGTGCCGTACGTCGTCGCCCGCCGGGGCACCGAGTACGCCGTGGAGGCACCCGGCCGCCATGTCCTCGACCCGGCCGACCCCGCGCAGCTCACCAGGCTCCTGGACGAGGCCTTCGCGGACGCGCCGCCCGAGCGGATCGTCCAGCTCTCCGCGCTCGACGCCCCGCCGGTCGCGGACGGCGGCAGTGCGCGGGAGGCGGCCCGGCTGTGCTGCCTGACCACCCTCCACCTGGTCCGCGCCCTCACCGGCCGCGACCGGCCGAAGGGCAGGGCGCCGCGCCTGTTCGTCGTCGTCCGCGGCAGCCAGGCCGCCGGCGACAGCACCGCCGTGGCCCATCCGCAGCAGGCCCTCGCCTGGGGGTTCGCCCTCGCCGTGGCCCAGGAGCACCCGGAACTCGCCACCACCCTGATCGACCTGCCCGCCGAAGGCGGCACCGACCTGCTGTGGACGCAACTCCGGCACGCGGACGACGAACGCCTCGTCGCGCTGCGCGACACCGGCCGGCTCGTCCCGCGGCTGGCCCGCACCCGCCCCGACGACGGCGGCCACGCCGAGCGGCCGGACGGCGTGCACCTGGTCACCGGCGGGCTCGGCGGGCTCGGCCGGGTCGTCGCCGAACGGCTGGTCCGCCGGGGCGCCCGGCGGATCGCCCTGCTCGGCCGCGGCACCCCGGACGCGGCCGCCCGTGCCTGGATCGCCGATCTCGAACAGCGCGGAGTCGGCGTCCACCTGGCCCGCGCGGACGTCGCCGACCGCGACGGGCTCACGGCCGCCCTGGACGCCGTACGCCGCGCGGCCGGACCCGTCACCACCGTGGTGCACGCGGCCGGTGTCCTGGACGACGCCACCCTGGCCAACCTCACCGAGGAACGCGTCCTGCGCGTCCTCGCGCCCAAGGTGCTCGGCACCGCCCTGCTCACCGAACTCGTCCCGGAGGCGGACGACCTGGTGCTGTTCGCCTCGGCGGCGGGTCTGCTCGGCTCGGCGGGACAGAGCCCGTACTCGGCGGCCAACGCCTTCCTCGACGCCTGGGCGCACCACCTCTCCCGCACCGGCCGGCGGGCGCTCAGCCTGGATTGGGGCGCCTGGGCCGGCGTCGGCATGGTCGCCGGATCCGGCGCCCGGGCCGCCGAGACCGGCCGCTCGGGCCTGGTCGCCCTCTCCCCGCAGGACGGCGGCGAGCTGTTCGACCGGGTGCTGGCCACCGGCCGCCGCCAACTCGCGCCGATGGCACTCGACATGGAGCTGCTCGCCCTCGATCCGGACGCGGCCCGCGGCCGGCCCCTGCTCGCCGACCTGGTGACCGTCCCGGCCACCGGCGCGGACGGCGACGACCTCGTGCGGCGGGTGCTCGCGGCCGCCACCGAGGAGGAGCGCGCCGAGTGGCTCGAAACCTATGTACGGGCCCGGGTCGGCGAGGTCTCCGGCGGCGCCGTCGACGTGTTCGCCACCACCGCCCTGAAGGAACTCGGCCTGGACTCCCTCATGCTGGTCCGGCTGCGCAACGCCTTCGCCCGCGAGCTGGGCGTCGAACTCCCGGCCGCCGACGTGTTCTCCGCCGCCGACATCCGCGGTCTCGCCCGGGCCCTCGGCGAAGGGCTCCCCGAGCGCACCGCACCGGCCGACGCCGGGCAGGACGCCCCGGCGCGGGAGGTCCCGGAGACCGAACTGCGGCCCGCCACGCGGGACGTCGTACGCCTCCTGCGCAGCGCCCAGCCCGACATGCCGCACGCGGCCCACGGCGTCGGCCTCGCCGTACGGCTCACCACCCCGGTCACCCGGGAGGACCTCGCCGGCATCCTGGACCGGCTCGTCGCCCGGCACTCAGCCCTGCGCACGGCCGTCGTGACCGGCGTCGACGGCCGGCGCCGGCTCCGGGTGGACCGGGAGCTGCCCGCGCCGCCGCTGCGCTGGACCGACGGCACGGACGCGGACCCCGCCGAACGGCTGCGGCTGCTGCTGGAGCCGCCGTTCGACCTGGCGGCCCCGCCGCTGTGGCGGTTCGAACTGTCCGACGGTGGCCCGCGGGGCCAGATCCTGGTGTTCGGCGCCCACCACGCGGTCAGCGACCTGCAGTCCCTGCTGCTGGTGGCCGCGGAGATCGACGCCGAGCTGTCCGGCACCCCGCTGGACGGCACCGTCACCAACCGTGACCTGGACCTGCTGATCGAGGCCCAGCAGGGCGGCGGGGAAGGCCCCGGCGACGAGTGGCGCGCGGCCTTCCGGGGCAGCGAACGGCTCGACCTGACCCTCGCGCGTCCCCGCCCGGACACCCGCTCGTACCGGTCCGGCAGTGTCACCGTGACCGTCCCCGACGGGCTCATGCGGCGCGTCGCGGACGCCGCGAGCGGCCTGGGCGTCACCCCCGCCGCCTACTGCCTCGGCACCCTCACCGTGCTGCTGGCCCGGACGCGGGAGCGGGAGCGGTTCGTGCTCGCCGTTCCGGTGGACACCCGCATCCACGCCGACGCCTTCGGCGCGGTGGGCTTCTTCGGCGTCCCCGTGCCGTTCCCCGCGCAGGCCGCGGCGGGGGAGCGGGTCGCGGACGTACTGCTGCGCACCGACAGCCGGCTGCGGCAGATCCTGTCGAAGGGCGCCATGTTCTCCGACGTGCTCGCCACCCTCGCCCGGCAGGGCCTGCACCGGGCCAACGCACCGCTCGTCGAGGTCTACTTCAACTACGTGCGTTTCTCCGGTGAGCTGAAGCACCTGGAAGTGCTGCCCGCCGGCGTCGGGCACACCGACCTGGACCTGATGATCACCATGACCCCGGACGCGGGCACCGTCCGCCTCGACCACAACCTCGACATCCTCGACGCGGACACCGCCGCCCGACTGGGCGAGGAGTTCCTGACGTTGCTCGCCCGGACCACCGCGGACGCGACCGCCCCGGTGCGCGAACGGCGGCCCGAGCCGCCCGCGGAGGGGCCGCGCGTCGCCCTGGCCGCCACCTTCGCCCTCGGCCATCTGCCCCTGATGTGCGCGGCGGCCCTCGAGGACGAGCGGGCGAGTACCGCCGAAGCGCCCTACCACCACGTGCTGGCCGCCCTCCAGGACCCGTCGGGCGTCCTCGCCGACCCGGCCACCGCGGTCGGCGTCGTCCTGCTGCGCGCCGCCGACCTGGAACGCTTCGGGCCGGTCGACGACACCCTTCTCACCGAACTGCGCGACGCCTACCCGGCCGCCCTGAGGAACCTCGTCGAGCGCACCCGCAGGCCCCTCGTCGTCGGCATCCTGCCCAGCGCCGGGACCACCGGCCGGCTCCTCGACTGGGAGCGCGGCATCGCCGCCGACCTGGCCGAGTCGCCCGGGATCGCGGTGCTCGGCCCCGAGGAGTGGACCCGCCACCACGCCGTCGGGCAGTGCTTCGACGAGCGCACCGAGCGGCTCGCCCACCTGCCCTTCACCCCCGACTTCCAGGCCGCGGTCGCGCTGCGCCTCGCCGAGGTGGTACGGGCCGTACGGCGGCCCGCGCCCAAGGTGATCGCCGTCGACGGCGACGAGACCCTGTGGGGCGGCGTGGCGGGCGAGAGCGGTCCCGACGCGGTGGACCTCACCGGCCCGCGTGCCCTGCTGGCCCGCCGGCTGCTGCGGTGGCGGGCGGCGGGCACGCTGCTGGCCCTGGTCAGCAACAACGACGAGGCCACCGTCCGGGCGGTCCTCGACCGTCCCGACAGCCCGCTGAAGGCCGAGCACTTCAGCGTGATCTCGGCCGCCTGGGGACCCAAGCCCGCCCGTCTCGACGAGGCCGCCCGCACCCTGAACCTCGGCCTGGACAGCTTCCTGTTCCTGGACGACAACCCGGCCGAGATCGCCAAGATGCGCGCGGCACTCCCGCAGGTGCTGTCGGTGACCTGCCCGCCGGCCGGTGAACTCGAGGCGTTCCTCGACCGGTTGTGGCCCCTGGTCCCGGCCGCGGCCACGGCCGAGGACGCCCTCAGGGCCCGGTTCTACGAGGCGGAACGCGCCCGGGACGCAGTCCGCGCGGGCGCTGGGTTCGAGGACTTTCTGGCCGGGCTCGGCCTCGCGGTCGACATCCGCGAACTCACCGACGCGGACGTCGAACGCGGCGAACAACTCATCCGGCGCACCAACCAGTTCACCCTGCGCGCCCGCTCCGCCGACGGCGGTGACCTCACCCGGTGGCGCGAACGGGGCGAGGTGTGGACGGCGGCGGCCCGCGACCGGTTCGGCGACTACGGCCAGATCGCGCTGCTCGCGGTCGCCGCCGACGGCGACCGGCTCGACGTCCTCGCCTGGCCGATGAGCTGCCGCGCCCTCGGCCGCGGGGTCGAGGAACGGCTGCTCGCCTGGCTCGCCGACCGGGCCGGGGAACTGGGCTGCACCAAGGTCCGGCTCACCGCGGAGCGCACCCCGCGCAACGCGCCCGCCCGCCGGTTGCTCGCCGCGCTCGGCGGCGGCGACCCGGACGATGCGCGGCTGGACGTCGTCGTCACGCCCGAGCACCTGCGGGCGTTCCGCTCCTGGGACCAGAGTTGAGCGACAAGACCAAGCACAACGCGAAGGGCTCTCATGCGTGACGTGAACGAGGCGATCGCCGAGTCGATCGAGCGGGGCGGCGGCGGACTCGGCGTGTCCGACCTGCTGGCCAAGGTGCGGGCGGCGGGCGCCGGACCCGAGCCCGCGCCGGCCCCGGCGCCGGACCTGGACGGCCTCACCGCCACCGTCGCCGCCGCGGCCGGCCGCCATCTGCCCGCCGGCCGGCTCGACCCCGACGCCGACTTCTTCGACGCGGGCGGCACCAGCGTGGGCGCGGTGGAACTCATCGCCGAACTGGAGGGCGAACTGGGCATCGAGGTCGACCTCGACGAGGTCTTCGCCGACGCCCGCCCGAGCAGCCTGGCCCGCCGCTGGCTGCCGCTCCTGGACGCCGCGCCGGCGGCGCCCTCCGAAGCCGCCGCCGCTGTGCCGGGCACCCACACGTCCGCGCCGAGCCCGGAGTCCGTCGCCGCCGAGGCGCCCCTCACGGCTCCGCCGGGCCCGCCCCCGGCCGCCGCCGGGGCCGTCCGCGCCGCTCCGGCCCCGGTGCCCGGCGCGACACCCCGCGCCACGGGAACGCCCTCCGCGTCACCGGCACCGGCCTTCGCCCCGGCGTTCGCGGACACCCCGCCCGCCCTCCCCGCACCGACGGCGGCCCCCGGCACCCTCCCCGTCCCGTCCCCCCGCACCCCACCCGCCGTAACCGGCGTCCCGCACCGCACCGACGGCGACCGCCACTCCCGCGCCCGCCCGGAGGACCTCCAGCAGATTCTCGCCGACCTCGCCCTCGCCGACCGGCTTCCGTTCACCGACGTGCCCGAGCCGGTGCCGCCCCGCCGGATCCTGCTCACCGGCGCGACCGGCTTCCTCGGCAGCCACATGCTGCTCGACCTGCTGCGCCACAGCGACGCCCATGTCTACTGCCTGGTCCGCGCCGACGACGAGGCGGCGGCCACCGAACGGCTCGGCGAACAACTGCGCGGCTACCGGCTGCCGTGGTCGTCCGAGGTCCGGCGCCGGATCACCGTACTGCCCGGCGACATCCGCCGCCCGCGCCTCGGCCTCACCGACGAGCGGTGGCACACCCTCGCCCACGAACTCGACAGCGTCGTCGGCGTCGCGGCCGCCGTGGACTTCCTGCGCGGCTACCAGTCGCTGCGCGGCAGCAACGTCCTCGGCGCGCTCACCCTCGCCGAACTCGCCGCGACCGGCCGCCCCAAACCGCTGCACCACATCTCGTCGATCGCGGTGTTCAACGAGGTGGGCATCACCTCGATGGGCGAGGACGACCCGCTCGCCCACATCGACCGGCTCGTCTCCGGCTATGACCAGTCCAAGTGGGCCGCCGAGGTCGCCCTGCGCCGGGCCCGCGACCACGGCCTGGTCGTCACCGCGCTCCGCCCCGGCGGCATCGGCGGCCACACGAAGACCGGCGCCTACAACCCGCAGGACCTCAGCAGCGGCCTGATCTCCGCCTTCGGCCGCTTCCGCACCGTGCCGGCGTTCCGCCATCTCAACGCCGCCCCGGTGGACTGGGTCAGCCGGGTCGCCGTCGCGGCGATATGCGAACCCGACGCGTGGGGCTTCGACTACAACCTCACCGGCGTGCCCAACACCCTCGACGACGTCGTACGGGACATGGCCTTCGGCGGCATGCACGTACGCGTCCAGGACTGGGACGAGTGGCGCACCGGCACCCTCGCCCGCCTGGAGGCCGAGCCCATACCCGAACTCGGCTTCCTCTCCCGGGTGTTGCGGAGCCCCACCGCCCTCAAGCTGTGCGAGGCCACCCTGAAGGGCCCAGCCGCAGAGGCCGCGCGCACCGACGCCCTGGTCGCCGCGCTCGGCCTCGCCCCCGCCGCCCGCTACGACGCCCAGGCCCAGCTGAAGACCTTCGAGAAGCTCGCCGGCGACGGCCTCGCCCGGCTGCCGCACAAGGACGACCAGCCCTACCTCTGGTTCTCCGAGACCACCGAGGGCACCGTCGGACCGGTCGGCGCCGCGGCCTCGGCCCCCTGCTCGATGGCGCTCACCCTGTCCATCGCGAGCATGTACCAACTGGTGAAGGAGCGCCGGGTGGACGTCACCGGACAGGTGACCTGCCCCGCCCTGCACCCCGAACCGCTCACCGTGGAACGCGGCGACCTGTGGGTGCGCCCCGAGGAGGGCATCCCGCAACAGCACGGCATGCGGCACCAACTCCTGCGTTACCGGCTCAAGTTGCGGGACGCGGACGGCGGTCTCTGGTGGCTCGAGGGCCGCAAGTACGCGCGCGCCCGCCGGGACCTGTGGCGGCAGACCCGCGCGCTCACCGTGGAGATCGGCCGCGAGGGCGAGGCGGCGAGCCTGCTCGGCGAGGTCGTCGTGCCCGCCGACTCCTACGTCCGCGACCAGATCGACGGCATCCGCGTCGACCCGCGCCTGACCGGCCAGGAGAAGCGGGCCGCCAAGCTCACCTGGCTCGCCTGGTTCGGTCTCGAGATGGGCCGCGGCCTGGTCGCCCCGTTCGCCCGGGCCGCCGCCGACCTGCTCGACCTGCGCCGGACCCCGACCCTCACGGAGCACAACCGATGATCTTCAGGACCACCCCCGCCAAGGCGGCCCGCCCGGCGCTCCGCAAGGTCCGCACCGGCGTGGCACCGCGCCCCCTGCGCCACCGCCTGGACCCGGCCCACGTCGAAGAGGTCCCGTTCCGGGCCGGCGACGGCGTCCGCCTCGGCCTGACCCGGATCGGCCCCGCCGACCCGGGCCGCCCCGCCGTGCTGCTGCTGCACGGGCACACCGCCTCCGCCGACATGTTCCTGCTGCCCGAGACCCGCAATCTCGTCGACGTCCTGCTCGACGACGGCTACGAGCCCTGGCTGCTGGACTGGCGGGGCAGCAGCAGGCTCCCGTACAACGAGACCGGGGGCCGGTACACGTACGACGACGTGGCCCTGTACGACATCCCCGAAGCCGTCGCACACGTCCGCGAACGCATCGGGGACCGGCCGCTGTTCGTGGTCGCGCACTGCATCGGCTCGCTCACCCTGTCGATGAGCATGGCGGCCGGTCTCGTCCCGGGCCTGGCCGGGGTGGTGTCCCAGGGGGTCTTCCTCACGCCCAAGCTGGCCGGGCGGACATCGCTGCGGATGTCCGTGGCGGGGGAGCTGCTCAAGACCCGGATCGACCACATTCCGGTCGACATCCGCAAGGTGGGCCTGTGGTCGAAGTACACCCCGCTGTTCGCGCTCGCCTCGCGCAAGGCGGCCTGCCCGGACCCGACCTGCCAGATCCTGCACAACTCGGCCTGGGGGACCGGTGCTTCCCTCTTCGTCCACGAGAACCTCGACCCGGCCACCCACGACCGGCTCGCCGAACTGCTCGGCCCCGCCCCGCTGTGGATCCTGCCCCATCTGCGCCGGATCGAGCTGGCCCGCACCGTCGTCCGCTGGCACGACACCGACCACCGCTACCAGGCGCTCCCGCCCAACGCGCTGGACGCCGCAGGCCGCATCGACACCCCGGTGCTGCTGCTCTCGGGCAGCGAGAACGGGCTGTGGCTGGACTCGCAGAAGCTCTGCCACGAGGTGCTGTCCCGCCGGCAGCCGCAGCTCGACGTGTCCTACACCGAGATCCCCGGTTACGGCCACCTCGACCCGTTCCTGGGCCGCGGCGCCGCGCTGGACGTCTTCGGGCACGTCCTGGAGTTCCTCGGGGCGCACCGCTGAGAATCACCCCCGGAGGCCGGTGACGGCGGGCCGCACCGCCGGATACCGTACCCATCAGTAACCGGACTCGCCCCGCACCGCACCCCAGGAGGCCCCCATGCCGCAGCTCGACGTCGCCGGCGCGGTACTGACGTACGACGACGAGGGCCCCCGCGACGGCGCGGCGGTGCCCCTGGTCTTCGTGCACGGCTGGACCGCGAACCGGCACCGCTGGGACCACCAGGTGGCGCACTTCTCGGCGGGCCGGCGGGTGATCCGGCTGGACCTGCGCGGGCACGGGGAGAGCACCGGGGCCGGGGTGCGTACGGTGGCGGAGCTGGCGGCGGACGTCCTGGCGCTCCTCGACCACCTCGGGGTCGAGCGGTTCGTGCTGGTCGGCCACTCCATGGGCGGGATGATCTCCCAGACCATCGCCCTGTCCCACCCCGAGCGGGTGGAGCGGATGGTGCTGGTCAACTCCATCGGCCGGATGACGTACAGCCGTGGCCGGGGGCTGCTCATGGCGGCCTCCACGCTGGCGCCGTACAAGCTGTTCATCGCGGCAAACATCCAGCGGGCTTTCGCGCCGGGCCACCCGCGCGAGGAGGTCCGCGAGTACATCCGCGCCTCCGGGGAGACCCCGCGCGAGGTCGTCATGACGCTGTACGGCGCCATGCGCGCCTTCGACGTCCTCGACCGGGCCGGTGAGATCCGCACGCCCACCCTGATGGTGCACGGCTACCACGACATCCAGCTTCCCGTGCGGCAGATGCTGCGGCTGGCCAAGGCCTACCCGGACGCGGTCGTCCGCATCATCGACGCGGGCCACGAGCTGCCCGTGGAGAAGCCGGCCGAACTGACCGCGGCCCTGGACTGGTTCCTGACCCCGAAGCCCGAGCAGGCCGAGGAGACCCCGAAGCCTGTGGAGACCGAGGAGACGCAGCCGCACGAGGCGACCCCGGAGCCCGAGGAGCCCGAGGAGGCCGTGCAGCCCGCCGAGCCCGAAGAGGCCGAGCAGCCCGCCGAGCCCGAAGAGGCCGAGCAGCCCGCGGATGCCCAGGAGACCGCGGAGGCCCAGGAGCCCGAGGGGACGGCACGGCCGCCGAAGTCCGCGGCGACCCCGCGGCCGTAGCGCCCACCGGGACGTCCGCGCGCGGAGCGGGCCTCAGCCGACGCCGAGAGCCCGGTCCGCGGCCGCCGCCGTCGGCTGCCACCACGTCGTCACCGGCTCCCACACCAGCACCTCGCTCCCGGTGCCCAGCCGGGCGGCGGTGAAGGAGCGGCCCCACTGCGAGGCCGAGGCGGCCACCGTGACCGAGCCCGTCCGGCGGGCCTCGGGGTCCGCCAGGTCGGCGATCGTGCGCACGGCCGCGTACGCCGTCCTGCCCGCCTTGAGCGCGTAGGTGCCCCTGCCGCCCTCGGGCACCGGCAGCGCGGCCCCGTCCAGGTCGCCGAACGTGATCGTGGGCACCCGGTCGACCACGCAGGTGCGGCCCCCGCGATTGGTCACGGCCACCCGCAGCACGGAAGGATCGGCGGACGCGGCCTTCGCCCGTACGGTCAGTGCCCGTTCCGCGCAGCGGGCGGGGCCGGCCTGCCGGTTGGCCGCCTGGCTCTGCGGCGCGGCGCCCAGCAGTGCCACGGCGGCGCAGACGGCGGGTACGGCTACGGCGGCTCGGATACGCATGGCGGGTTCCCCCTGTCGTGGTCGGTGCGGGTACGGCGGGCCGGGGCGCGCCTCGTGGGATGTGACGGTCCGGGCGGCCGTGAGGTTGCGCCGCGATCGCTCCTGTCACCCGTTCGCGCCATGTCCGTCGTCAGCGGGCGGTGCCGGACGTGGAGGTCCAGCCCTTCCGGTCCGCCGGACAGGAACTGCCGTCGGCCGGCAGGGAGCCGTACAGCAGGAAGTCGTCGACCTTGCGGTGCACGCACTTGGACGACGAGTAGCCGGTGTGCCCGTCGCCCCTGTTGTCCAGCACGACGGCCGCCGCGCCGAGCCGCCGGGCCGTCTCCTCGGTCCAGCGGTACGGCGTCGCCGGGTCGCCGCGCGTGCCGACCAGCAGCATCTTCGCCGTGTCGACGTTCTTCACCCGGTCCCGGATGAAGTCCGTGCCCCTGGGGCGGCCGTAGCACATGAGGAGCTGGGTGAGCTTGAACCGGCCGAAGACCGGTGAGGCCTGGTCGTAGGCGTTCCGCAGGTTCTTGAGGTCCTTGGCGAGCTGCGCGTCGGTGGGCCGGTCGGGGTCGTCCGCGCAGTTGATCGCCAGCAGTGCGGCCGGCAGGTTGTCGGCCGGGACGTCGCCGGAGTTCACGAGCCCGCCGTCCCGCTTGTCCACCGCCGGTCCCTGGGCCGGTCCCGGCCGACGGACGGGCGGGGTGAAGCCGCCGCCCGGCCAGAACGCGCCGGCGGAGAAGCTGAGCACGCCCCGGGTGTCGCCGTCGTCGACCAGCGAGGCGAGCGCCCGTTCCAGGGTGGGCCACAGCTCCTGGCTGTACAGGGCGGAACCGATGGCGCCCGCCAGGTCCTGCCCGGAGAAGGCGCCGCCGAAGTCGGTGGGCACCGGGTCCTGGTCGAGCGAGCGGATCAGACGGATCACCTGGCTCCCGGCCATGCGCCGGTCCCGCCCGAACGGACAGGCGATGTCCGTCGTGCACCAGTCCAGGAAGTCGTCCAGCGCCGTCTGCAGCCCCTCGGCGCTCGCGATCCCTTGTTCGGACAGGGATTCGGTCAGGGTGTCGACACCGTCCAGGGTCATGCGGCCGACCCGGTGCGGGAACTGTGCCGCGTACACCGCGCCGAGCCGCGTCCCGTAGGAGAAGCCCAGGTAGTTGAGCTTCTTGTCGCCGAGGGCCTGGCGTATGACGTCCAGGTCGCGGGCGGCGTCCACGGTGCCTATGTGCCGCAGCACCGGGCCGGAGTTCCGGGCGCACTGGTCGGCGGCCTGCCGCAACCGCTTCAGCAGGGGCTGGGGCCGGGTGATGTCGAGGTTCTGGCCGGTCGCCACCGAGGTCTGTTCGCCGCCCTCGCCGCAGCTGACGGGGGAGGACCGGCCGACGCCGCGCGGATCGAAGGTGACCACGTCGTAGCCGTTGGTCAGGTCCATGAACTGCTTGCCGCCCGACGCGAGCCCATGGACCCCGGAGCCGCCGGGGCCGCCGAAGTTCAGCAGCACCGAGCCCCGCGACCGGCCCGTGGCCCGGTAGCGGGCCAGCGCCACGTCGAGCGTGCCGGCGCCGGGGTGGGCGTAGTCGAGCGGGACGGTCACCTTCCCGCACTGCAGGTCTCCGGGCATGTCCGCGCCGTCGCAGGCCGTCCACGCGACCTTCTGCCCGTAGAAGCGGGACAGGCCGGGCCGCGGCTCGTCGCCCGCCGCGGCGGGCAGCCCGGACCCGAGCAGCGTCAGGGTCAGCGCGCCGGCGCCCGCACACTTCCGCACGGCGGGCCGGGTGGACAGCTTGGCCAGCATCGTTCGCCTCCCGGGGGCGCACCGACTGGGACCGGGCGGCGCCCTCGCCCACCATAAGCGGGGTCCGGAAGGGCCGCCTCCGGGCGAGCGGCACGGCTGTCGATGATCTATTATTCGCACTTTCTGTGATGATCGGTGACTATTCGAAACTTTACGTGCGACTCGAAAGATCATGTCGCTCAATGGGGTGAAAGACTGATACGCCATAACCCCGATGGTTCGTCTGCGTTCTATCCGGTGTGGGCAAGTGCCCGCGACGATGTCTAGAAAGCAGGGAAATCCATGAGACGGGCTACCCGAAACGGTGTGATCGCTGTCGTTGCCGCCTCTGGCGCGATGGCCGTGGCGATGCCTGTGTCCGCTGCGTTCGCGGCCGACGGGGCCTCCGCCGACGGTGCGGCGACCGGCTCGCCCGGGGTGATCTCCGGCAACGCCATCCAGGTTCCGGTGCACATCCCGCTGAACGTGTGCGGCAACACCGTGAACGTCGTGGGACTGCTCAACCCCGCGGCGGGCAACGCCTGCGAGAACGGCGGGCACGGGGGCAAGAAGGGCGGCTCGCACAAGGCCGGTTCCTCCTCGTCCCACGGCGGTGCGTCCGCGTACGGCGGCAGCAAGGACTCGCCCGGAGTGATCTCCGGCAACAGCATCCAGCTCCCCGTGCACGTGCCGGTGAACGTCACCGGCAACTCGGTGAACGTGGTGGGAGTGGGCAACCCCACGGAGGGCAACCGCTCCAGCAACCACCACTCGGACACGCCGGAGACCACCACGCCGGAGCCGGCCCGCACGACCCCGGTCAAGTCCCACCCGGCCCCGCACACCCGGCAGGCCGCTCCGGAGCCCTCCACGGCCACCCTGGCCCACACCGGCGCGGACATGATGGCACCGGCGGTCGCCGGCAGCGCGGCTCTGCTGCTCACCGGAACGGTCCTGTACCGCCGCTTCCGGCCGAGCCGCATGCGCTGACCCATCGGCGGTAAGGCCCCACCGGACGCCGGCCCGGTGGGGCTCACCGCTGTCCCGCCCCCAACAGCGAATGTCCGAAAGCCGGTTGGGCACCGCGTCACGGCCGGCCCCGGCATGGCGCGGCTCCGGGGTGATCGGGAAGGATGCCCGGTGCGCGGCCGAGCGCCGCGCCGTACGGCAGCCCGAACCTCACGGACAGTGGAGCGCACCGATGACCTCACCGGACCCGCAGGACCTCGTCGTCACCCAGGCCGCGCTCGCCGACTGGCCGGTGATCAGCGGGTGGGCGGCGGCCGAGGGCTGGAACCCCGGGCTGTCCGACGGGCCCGCTTTCTTCGCCCAGGACCCCGACGGCTTCTTCCTCGGCCGGATCGCCGGGGAACCCGTCTCGGCCATCTCCGTCGTCACCTACGGCTCCGGCTACGCCTTCCTCGGCTGCTACCTCGTCCGTCCGGACCTGCGCGGCCACGGCCACGGTCTGACCACCTGGAAGACCGCCCTGGCCCATGCCGGGAACCGCACCGTCGGCCTCGACGGAGTCGTCGCCCAGCAGGACAACTACCGCCAGTCCGGATTCGAACCCGCCCACCGCACCATCCGGTTCACCGGCGTCGCGCCCGGCACCGGATCATCCGCGGGCGTCCGCCCCGCGAGCCCCGCCGACCTGCCCGCCATCACCGCGTACGACGCCCTCTGCACGCCCGCCGACCGGCCCCGCTTCCTGGCCGAGTGGCTCACCGGCCCCGGCCACCGTGCCTTCGTCCGCCACGACGGCGACCGGCTCACCGGCTACGGAGTGATCCGCCCCGGACACGACACCCTGCGCGTCGGCCCCCTCTTCGCCGACACCGCGGACGACGCCCGGGCCCTGTTCGCCGCGCTCACCGCCGACGCCGCCGGCCGCGAGGTCGCCGTCGACGTGCCCGAGCCGAACACGGCCGCGGTCGCACTCGTCGAGGAGGCCGGCCTCAGCCCCTCGTTCGAGACCGCCCGCATGTACACCGGGCCGGTCCGCGCCCACGCCCAGGAGCGGGTGTTCGGCGTCACCACACTCGAACTGGGCTGACCGGCGGGGTGCCGGGCTGAGACGCCGATCGGCCTCGGCGAGCCCGGCCCGCAGGACCCCCCTGCGCGGCACACCGCCCCGCGCGACGCCCCCGCGGCACACCGGCCCCGCGCCGCTCAGCCTCGCCCGGCGTGGAAGCGGCGGTGGAGTTCGCGTACCTCGTCGGACAGTTCGGGTACCGGCCCCTCGACCGTCACCCCCGGGGCGACCTCGTGGACCGGCAGTGGCCTCACCGGGGGCGCGGGCACGCCCAGTTCGGTCAGCCAGGAGCCGAGCTGCTCGGACGAGGCGACGTACACGATGCGGCCGAGCCCCACCCAGGCGTGCGCGGCCGCGCACATGGGGCAGTGCTCGCCCGAGGTATAGACGGTCGCGGCCGCCCGTTCCCCGGGGGACATGTGGGCGGCCGACCAGCGGGCCAGTTCGAACTCCGGATGCCGGGTGCGATCCCCGGAGGCCACCCGGTTGTGGTCCTCCGCGAGCACCGTGCCGTCCGCCGCGACGAGCACCGACCCGAACGGCTCGTCACCGGACTGAAGCGCCTCGCGCGCGAGTTCCACACAGCGGCGCAGATGGCGCAGCTCGCTGTCCTTCACCATGTCCTCCGGACCTCCTCACCCGACAGCCCCCGGCGTCGCACGCTACGGGCCCCGTCGGCTCCCGGCGACCGGAAAACCCCGTTGCCCGGGAGGCGGAGCCGGTGCTGGAGTGGGGGCATGGATCTGGATCATGCCACGGTGCTCGCCCTGTACGACCGGGACATGCGTGAGGGCGCCCGCCCCGACGGGCCCGGGGCCCGGATCGAGCGGGCCGGTGCCGTGGTGCGCCAGACCGGCGACGCGCACGGCTGGAACGGGGTTCTCTGGTCCCGCCTGGACGAGGCGACGGCGGACCGGGTGATCGGCGAACAGATCGCCCACTTCACCGGGCTGGGCCTGGATTTCGAGTGGAAGCTGTACGCCCACGACCGGCCGGCGGACCTCGGCGCCCGCCTCACCGCGGCCGGCTTCCGGTCCGAGCCCGAGGAGACACTGCTGGTCGGTGAGACCGGCCGACTGGCCCTGGATCCCGGAACACCCGACGGGATCCGGATCGTCCCGGCCACCGACGCGGCGGGCGTCGAACTCGTCGTGAAGGTGCACGAGTCGGCCTTCGGCACCGACGGCACCCGATTGCGCCACCGCCTGCTGGCCCGGCTGGCCGCCGACCCCGGGACGGTCGTCGCCGTGGTGGCGCTCGCCGGGAACGAGCCGGTCGCCTCGGCCCGCATGGAACTGGTGCCCGGCGCCCGCTTCGCGGGCCTGTGGGGCGGCGGCACCGTCGAGGCCTGGCGGGGCCGGGGCGTCTACCGCGCCCTGGTCGCCCACCGGGCCCGTGTCGCCGCCGCCCGCGGCTGCCGCTACCTCCAGGTCGACGCCTCACCGATGAGCCGCCCGATCCTGGAACGCCTCGGCTTCCACGCGCTCGGCACCACGACGCCCTACCTGTACGGAGGCTGACCCTCCGCTCAGCGGCTGAACCTGGCCCGGTCCAGCGCGGCCACGCCCACGGCCGCCAGGGCGATCTGGATCAGCCACTCGATCCAGTCGGGCCCCTTGGTGTCCGCGACGCCGATACCTGCGGCGATCGCCGAGCCCACCAGCGCGGCCACGATGCCGACCACGAGGGTCCACAGGATGCCGATGTGCTGCCGCCCGGGTACGACGAGCCGGCCCAGCACACCGATGACGATGCCGATGACGATGGCACTGATGATGCCCGAAATCTCCATCTCGACCCCTCCGGTTCTCGCCCCCGCCGATGTGCCGTCTGCCCGCTGCCGCCGGATGCACGCAGGCGCTGTCATTGCCGGGACTTTCTGTTCACCCGGCCGTTATGCCATGTACCTTTCAATCGATCGACGCGTGTAGAACCCTCGTGCGTGCTCTACGCGCGCAGACCAGGCGCCCCCACCGCCTCTCCCCACTCCCACGGAGGTTCGCCCGGATGTTCGGATCGAGGAGATCCCCCCGCTCGCTCACCACCGCGCTGGCCGGAATCGGACTGCTCGTCACGGCCGCGGCCCTGCAGTTCGGCGCCGCCGCCCCCGCCCACGCGGCCACGACGCACCGGATCCTGTTCGACAACGCCCACGCCGAGACGGCGGGCAACGCGGACTGGATCATCTCCACCAGCCAGCCCGACCCGCTCGGCCAGGACTCCACCCCGTCCGCGGAGACCGACTGGACCGGCGCCCTGTCCTCCTGGGGCGTCTCCCTGCAGAAGGCCGGCGGCTACAGCCTGAAGACCCTGCCGTCCGGCTCCGGCCTGAGCTACGGCGGCTCGTCGGCCACCGACCTGTCCAACTTCGACACCCTGGTGCTGCCCGAGCCCAACACGCTGTTCACCACCGCCGAGAAGACGGCGATCATGAACTTCGTGAAGAACGGCGGCGGCCTGTTCATGATCTCCGACCACACCGGCGCCGACCGCAACAACGACGGCCAGGACGCGGTCGAGATTTTCAACGACCTGATGACCGGCAACAGCGTCGACTCCACCGACCCGTTCGGCTTCTCCATCGACTCGCTGAGCATCGGTTCGGACTACCCGTCGGCGATCAGCGACAGCACCGACCCGGTCCTGCACGGCTCGTTCGGCACGGTCAGCAAGAGCCTGATCGCCAGCGGCACGACGGCCACGCTCAAGCCCGCCGACAACTCGGGCGTCAAGGGCCTGCTCTACCGCACCGGTTACTCAGGCAACACCGGCGCCTTCTTCCTGACCAGCACGTTCGGCAGCGGCCGGGTCGCCTTCTGGGGTGACAGCTCGCCCATCGACGACGGCACCGGCCAGTCCGGGAACACCCTGTACGACGGCTGGAACGACACCGGCTCCACCAACGCGGCCCTCGCCCTCAACGCCACGGCCTGGCTGGCCGGTTCCGGCACCACGGGCGGCGGTGGCGGCACCGGCACCTGCACCGCCGCCCAGCTGCTCGGCAACAACGGCTTCGAGTCCGGCGCCACCACCTGGACCACCACCAGCGGCGTCATCAACAACGACTCCGGCGAGGCCGCCCGCACCGGCTCCTACAAGGCCTGGCTGAACGGCTACGGCGCCGCCCACACCGACACCCTCGCGCAGACGGTGACCGTCCCGGCCGGATGCACGAACGCCGTCCTGAGCTTCTACCTGCACGTCGACACCGCCGAGACGTCCACCGCCACGGCCTACGACACCCTCCGGGCGCAGATCCTCAACAGCGGCGGGACCGTTCTCTCCACCCTCGCCACCTACTCGAACCTGAACGCGGCGAGCGGCTACACCCGGCGCAGCTTCAGCCTCGCCGGCTACGCGGGCCAGACCGTCACGGTCCGGTTCACCGGCACCGAGGGCTCCAAGCTCCAGACGTCGTTCGTCGTCGACGACACCGCACTCGACGTCAGCTGAAACCCTGCCGGCCGAAACCCAGGGGCGGGCCCGTGGGCCCGCCCCCTCCGGTCAGCCGGCCGGCAGGGTCCGCTCCGGGGTGTTCCATCCCGACACCCGCACGTGCGGTGCCGAGCCGTGCAGATCGGCGGTCCGGTAGGTTGCGGTCAGCGTCACCGACTCGCCCGGCCAGAGACCGGCCTCGTTGTCCGACCACCGCACCGGCAGCACCGGCCGGCCCCGGTCGTCGACCAGATGCACGTCCGTGAACAGGGACGGCGTCCGCCCGCCCCCGGCGTGCCGCAGGGTCACCGTCGTCGTGGACGTGCCCCCGGACGACGTCGTCGTCGCCGTCGCGTCCACCGGCGCCTGGGCCATCGCGGCGAGCCCCTTGAGGTCGGCGTAGCGGCTGGTCGGCGTGTAGTACCAGTCGGTGTGCGCCCAGTCGAGCGTGTCCTGCGCCGTGGACAGCCAGTAGACGTTGCGGCTCACCTCCCGGCCGTCCTCGCCGGTCAGAGTCAGCCGGAGCAGATACGCGGAGGGCAGGCCGCTCACCGACGCGGGCAGGGTGAGGGCGGTGCGGCGCGCGCCGTCGCCGTCCACGGACAGCTCGCCGACGGACCTGTCGTACCGCTGCGTGCCGTCGGGGTCGAACAGGGTGGCCCGTGCGGTGAGCCGGCCCGCCGGACCGTGCCGGCCGTTCACGACCACGACCGAACGGTCGTCGTAGGAGTACTGGATGTGCAGCGGCTCGTTCGCCTTCTTCGCGCCGAAGTAGGCGCCGCCCTGGTCCAGGTAGCGGTCCGTCAGCTGCCAGTGCAGGGACGTCCAGCCGCTGTTGAACATCCAGTAGACCACCCCGGTGGCGGGCTTCTCCGCGTCCGTGGCGTTGCGCGCGTAGGCCTCGTACTGGGCGCGGACGTTCTCGTACTGGGCGAGCTGCGCCTTGCGGACGTAGTCGGACAGGTCCTTCGGTGCGCCGTAGCGGCCGGTGAGGGCGGCGTCGTAGATCTTCAGCGTGCCGAAGACGGACGAGGGGGAGCGGTGGTACTGCCGGGCGCCCGGATCCTTCCAGAGGGTGTCGAGCTCGGCCGGGGTCATCATCCGGCGCAGGGTGTCGAAGGTGGGGATGTCGGGGCCCGCGCTGGTCTCGGAGTTGAAGCCCGTGGCCCCGCCCTCGCGCTTGGCGTACCAGTAGCCGGGCGGGACCCAGTCGTACGGCCCGGTCATCTTCATCCCCGAACGGCCGAGCTGCGGTGAGGAGTTCTCGGAGGCGGCCGGGATCACCGGGTCGGGCCAGTCGGCGGCCTTCAGGGCGTCCAGGTAGTTCCGCTCGATCGTCGCGTCGGGGGCCGCGTCGCTGCCGATCAGGAACGAGATCACGCTCGGGTGGCCGCGCAGCCGGGCGGCCTCGGCGGCCATGGAGGCCTTGGCGACCCGGTGGTCCGCGTCGGTCCACTTCTCGCCGGAGCCGTCCTCGTTGACGTTCCCCTCCCACTTGTCGCAGCACTCCCAGCCGGGCAGGGTGAGCAGTCCGTAGCGGTCGGCGAGCTCGAAGAACTCGTCCGGTTCGATGTGGCCCTCCAGCCGGAGGGTGTTGAGCCCGAGGTCGAGCGCGTACTCCAGCCGGTCCGCCACATAGGTGCGGTCCCAGCGCAGGAACTCGTCCGGGGACCAGCCGCCGCCCTTGATCAGCAGCTTGCGGCCGTTGATCCGGTACTGGCGGGCGCCGTCGGCGTCGAGGGGGGCCTGGACGTCACGGACGCCGAAGGTCTCGTGGGCGGTGTCCGAGGCCGTACCCGCCACCGACGCGGTGAGGTCCAGGTCGTACAGGGGCTGCTCGCCCATGCCGGCCGGCCACCACACGCGGGGGGAGGCGAGGCGCAGACCGGGGACGTCGGCGGGGGAGAAGGTGACGGTCTTCGTCTCGTGCGGGGCGAGCGGCACGTCGCGGCTGAAGGCCGCCCCGGCGACCCGGCCGGTCACCTCGGCGGTGACCGCCTCGTCGGAGTCGTTGCGGGCCTGCGCCTTCACGGTCAGGTCGGCGGTGTCGAGGGACGGCAGGGCCAGCCGGGTCACCACGTGCGCGTCGCGCAGCGCCACCGGGCCGCCCCGGCGCACCAGGACGTCACGGACGATGCCCATGTTCCGGTCGGGCGGCGGCTGGAGCCAGTCGAGCCAGCCCATGGTGAGGTCGGCGTCCGGGTTGTTGGGCCGGACCCGGAACGCGACCGTGTTGGTGCCGGGCCGTACCAGCGAGGTGATGTCCAGCTCGTGCCGGGTGTAGGCGCCGGTCACGTCCGCCGCCGCGGCCACCGCGTGGCCGTTGACGTAGACGTCGGCCGCCGAGACGACCCCGCTGAAGTCCAGGTGGGTGCGGCGGCCGGTGTCCTCGACGGTGAAGTCGGACCGGTACCACCAGGGGACGTCGAAGTCCTTCCGCGGGATCTTCGCCAGGTTGGTGGAGTGGAAGGGATCGGCGTACACGCCGTCGGCGAGCAGGGCGGCCAGGACCGTCGACCGGGGGCCCGCCGGATGCCAGCCGGCGGTCGGATAGCCGGGGGAGGAGACGGCCGCCGCCGGGTCGCCCACCTTCGCCGTCGACTGAACGGCGTACCCGGCGAGCGGGGTGGCGGAGCCGGCCGCGGAGGGCACGCGGGTCACCGCGGCCCGCCGCTCGTGCGGTGCCGCGTCGCGATCCCGCGTCGCGGCCCGGGCACCGGTGGACAGCACGGCCAGCAGGCTCAGGAGTACGACTGCCGTGGCCGGCCGGCGTCCGGGGGCGGGGCGAGCGAACACGGCGGTCTCCAGCCTCGTGACGTAGGAGCCCAGTTAAGTCAGGAAACTTTACTAACCTGACTCGAGGAAGGGCGCGGCGCGGGCCGCGTCAACGACCGTAGGCCCCGCCCGCCTTGACGAGCGGTACGAACCGCTCGGCTGTCGCCCGTCCGGCGCCGTAGGGCCGCACAACTTCATCCGCCGGCCGGCCCGGCCGGGCGGACCGCCGCCGCGCACGCGGTCCGCACGCCCGTCGCGTCAGGAGTCCCCCCATGTCCGGTAGTCCGCCACCCACGGGTGGCTTCGTCCGCCGTGTCGGTCCATTCCAGGCCACGGCCATCAACATGAGCCAGATGTGCGGCATCGGCCCGTTCGTGACCATCCCGCTGATGGTGAGCGCGTTCGGCGGCCCCCAGGCGGTCGTCGGCTTCGTCGCGGGCGCCGTGCTGGCGCTGTGCGACGGGCTGGTCTGGGCCGAGCTGGGCGCCGCCATGCCCGGTTCGGGCGGCAGCTACGTCTACCTCCGCGAGGCCTTCCGGCACCGCACCGGCCGTCTGATGCCGTTCCTGTTCGTGTGGACGGCGATGCTCTTCATCCCGCTGATCATGTCCACCGGTGTGGTGGGCTTCGTCCAGTACCTCGGCTACCTCGCCCCCGGCCTCGGCGGGACCGCCGGCGACCTCGTCGGCCTCGGCGTCATCGCCCTGGTCGTGCTCCTGCTCCGGCGCGGCATCGAGCACATCGCCCGCATCGCCGCCGTGATGTGGACCGTGATGATCGCCTCGGTGCTCCTGGTGATCGCCGCCGCGGCCACCGCCTTCAGCCCGCACCTGGCCTTCACCTACCCGGCGCACGCCCTCGACGTCACCTCGGGCCACTTCTGGCCCGGCTTCGCCGCGGGCCTGACCATCGGCATCTACGACTACCTCGGCTACAACACCACCGCCTACCTGGGTGCCGAGATCAAGGACCCCGGCCGGACCCTGCCGCGCTCCATCGTCTTCTCGGTCCTCGGCATCATGACGATCTACCTGCTGCTGCAGATCGGCACCCTGGGCGTCGTCGACTGGCACCGCATGACCGACCCGCACGACATCGCCTCCACCTCCGTGGCCTCCGCCGTGCTGGAGCGGACCTGGGGCAGGGGAGCCGCGGTGACCGTCACGGTGCTGATCCTGGTCACGGCCTTCGCCTCGGTCTTCACCGGCCTGCTCGGCGGCTCCCGGGTGCCCTGCGACGCAGCCCGGGACGGGGTGTTCTTCCGGCCGTACGAGAGGCTGCACCCCGAACACCGGTTCCCGGCCCTGGGGCTCGCGACCATGGGCGTGATCACCGCGATCGGCTTCCTGATCGGCCGGCACACCGACCTCGCGACACTGATCCAGCTGCTCACCACGGTCATGGTGATCGTCCAGGCGCTGGCCCAGATCGTGGCCCTCACCGTCCTGAGGAGACGCCGGCCCACCATGCGCCGGCCCTACCGGATGTGGCTGTACCCGCTGCCCGCCGCCGTCGCCTTCACCGGCTGGTGCGTGATCTACGGGTACGCCGACGAGAACTCCCCGGGCCGCCACCCCGTCGAGTGGTCCCTGGCCTGGCTGGCCCTCGGCTGCGTCGCCTTCCTGATCTGGGCGCGGCTGGAGCGGGCGTGGCCCTTCGGGCCGAAGGAGACCCCGGAGGAGCGCACGGAGGGACAGCCGGTTCTGGAAGCGGGCTGAGCCCTGGCCGGCGGTGACGCCCCGCAGGGCATCGGGAGGCCGGTCCGCCCGGGCGGACCGGCCCCGGATTCTTCGTGTCCTTCACTTTCTTCGCCTGGTCCTCCTTCCACGCGTCCGTACTCAGGAGTCCTTCTCCCAACGGCCGGTCTCTCGGTGGCCGGCCTCTCTACGTTCGTGGGGCGCTCTTCTGCGCCGTACCGGCGCACATCAGGCCGAGGACCACGGCCAGCGCGCCGATGACGATGTTGTTCACGATCACGCCTGCGTCCGGGCCGCTGCCCACGATCCACGGAGCGATGATCATCCAGACACCCATGGCGCACATGGCCCAGCTCAGGCCGTACATCCGTGCCGGAGCCGTGGTGAAGCCCAGGGCCAGCAGCCCGATCGCGATGCCCATGATCAGGTTGTGCGTCGCGAGCGCCGGCTGGCTCGCCGTGTAGTGCAGGATCCACGGGGACGCCGCGCAGTACAGGCCGAGCAGGAAGACCGGCCCGTCCACGAGCGCCACGTCGCGGCCACCGAGCATGTGGGCGTACCGCGTCCGCATCTCGGATATGTCGGGGTGGGTCGCCATGTCACCCCTGTGCGAGACGTCGGCCATGTCCCGCCTCCTTCGTGAGTCGCTGGCCGACCGCGCCCGGACCGGGCGGGCGGTAAGCGCCGCTTCTTCGCATTCTGCTCTTCTTTCCCCCTTATGTGTAGGGCCTGAATGCGCGGAGCCCGGCGGCGGCCGCGCCTCAGTCCTCGCGGCCGCGGGCCCGCCTGAACCGGGTCAGGCCCTCGGACAGGTCGACGATCGGGTCCGGGTAGTCCAGCGCGGCCCGGTCCGGTTCCGCCAGCTTCCACGGCTCATGCACCAACGGGGCGCGCAGCGGCCCCAGTTCGGGTACCCAATGGTGGACGTAGGCCCCGTCGGGGTCGTACCGCTTGCCCTGGGTGACCGGGTTGAGCACGCGGTTGGGACGGGTGTCCGTGCCGGTACCCGCCATCCACTGCCAGTTGAGCTGGTTGTTGGCCACGTCCCCGTCGACGAGCAGATCGAGGAAGTGCCGGGCGCCCACCCGCCAGTCGACGTAGAGCGTCTTGGCCAGGAAGCTCGCGGCCAGCAGCCGGCCGCGGTTGTGCATCCAGCCCTCGTACCTGAGCTGACGCATCGCGGCGTCGACGATCGGATAGCCGGTACGCCCCTCCCGCCACGCCTCGATGTCCTCCCGGGCCGTCCGCTCGGTGCGCCAGCGGTCGTGCTTGGTGCGGTAGTCGGCACCCGAGGCGGCCGGCCGGGCCGCCAGCACCTGCCGGTGGAAGTCGCGCCAGGCGAGCTGCCGTACGAACGCCTCGGCGCCCGGTCCGCCCGCCCTGCGGGCGCGGTGCACCAGCTCCACGGGGGAGAGCGTGCCGAAGTGCAGGTGCGGGGAGAGCCGGCTGGTCGCGTCACCGGCCAGGTCGTCGTGCCGGTCCTCGTACCGCGCCACACCACGGCGCAGCCAGGCGGTGACCAGCTTGCGGCCGAGCACCTCCCCGCCCTCGGCGAGCCCCTCGGACACGCCCGCCAGCCCCGCGCGCGAGGGAAGCTCCTCGGAACCGACGCCCTGCGGCACCCGGACCGTGCGCGGCGGGCCGAGCGCATCGCGCAACCGCGCCTGCGACCACTGCCGGAAATACGGGGTGAACACCGCGAAGTGGTCCGAGGAGGCGGGCGTCACCGCGCCGGGCGTCAGCGCCGTGGTCACCGTGTCGTGGACGTGCAGCCGGCGCCCGTCGGCCTCCAGGGCCCGGCGCAGCCGCTCCTCCCGGCGGTGCGCGTAGGCGCTGACGTCGGCGGCCATGTGCACCTCGTCGGCGTCGGCCTCGGTGACCACCTTGCACACCTCCTCGACCAGGTCACCGGAGCGGAGCACCAGCCGGCCGCCCCGCTCGCGCAGACCCGCGTCCAGATCGCGCAGGCAGTCGGCGAGGAACGCCAGCCGGTTGGGCGCCGCGTATCCGGCCCGGTCCACTCCCCGGTCGCGCACGAAGAGCGGCACCACGTGCCGGGTGCCGTCCAGCGCCGCCCGCAGCGGCGGATGGTCGTGCAGGCGAAGGTCGGCGGTGAACAGGACGACCGAGACGTTCATGGTGCGGCTCCGGGGCGTCGGGCGGGAGAGCGGGCGCTGGACGGTGGTTGCTTCCGGTCCACGGCGCCCGGCGGATGCGGGGCGTCAGCGCGCTGCCGCCCGCTCCCTCCGGCGTGGGAGCGACGTGGTGGTGGCGGCCGCGCGGGCGATGTTGCGGGCCATGCCGCCGAAGACCACGGCGTGGAACGGGGAGACGCCCCACCAGTAGGCCTGGCCGAGCAGCCCGTGCGGATGGAACAGCGCGCGCTGCCGGTACCGGCAGCGTCCGGCGCCGTCGGGTTCCACGTACATCTCCAGCCACGCCAGCCCCGGCAGCCGCATCTCCGCCCGCAGCCGCAGCAGACGCCCGGACTCGATCTCCTCCACCCGCCAGAAGTCCAGCGAGTCCCCGACGCGCAGCCGCTGGGCGTCCCGGCGGCCGCGGCGCAGTCCGACCCCGCCCGCCAACCGGTCCAGCCAGCCGCGCAGCGCCCAGGCGAGCGGGAAGGAGTACCAGCCGTTCTCCCCGCCCACCCCCTCGACGACCCGCCACAGCGCCTCGGGCGGAGCGTCCACCACGATCTCCCGGACGTCCGTGTACAGGCTGCCGCCGGCCCAGTCGGGGTCGGTGGGCAGCGGGTCGCTCGGCGCTCCCGGTATCGCGGCGGACGTCCAGCGGGTGACCACCTGGGCGTCGCGGACCCGCTGCAGGGCCAGTCGTACGGCCTCGTCGAAGGGCAGCGGGCGCCCGGGCGGGTACGGCAGGTACCTCTCGATGTCGCGCTCATGGCAGACCACTTCGTGGCGCAGCGACTCCGTGAGCGGCCGGGCGATGGACGCGGGCACCGGTGTGACCAGACCGACCCAGTGGCTGGACAGCGTCGGGGTGAGGACCGGCACGGGCACGATGACCCGGCGCGGCAGCCCCGCCACCGCCGCGTAGCGGACCATCATCTCCCGGTAAGTGAGCACCTCGGGGCCGCCGATGTCGAAGGTGCGGTTCACGTCGGCGGGCAGATCCGCGCTGCCGACCAGGAGGCGCAGCACGTCCCGTACGGCTATGGGCTGGATACGGGTGTGCACCCAGCTCGGGGTGACCATGACGGGCAGCCGCTCGGTGAGATAACGCAGCATCTCGAACGAGGCCGAGCCGGAGCCGATGATCACGGCCGCGCGCAGCACCGCGGTGGGCACCCCGGAGTCCATCAGGATGCGGCCGACCTCGGCGCGGGACCGCAGGTGCGGGGAGAGCTCGTGCTCGGGCACGTCCTCGGGGGTGAGCCCGCCCAGGTAGACGATGCGTCGCACGCCGGCCGCCCGGGCCCGCTCGCCGAAGATCCGGGCCGCCTCGCGGTCGGTCTTCTCGAAGCCGTCACCGGTGCCGAGGGCGTGGACCAGGTAGTAGGCCACGTCGACGTCCCGCATGGCCTCCGCGACGGAGTCCGTGTCGGTGACGTCCCCGCGCGCCACCTCGATGTCGCCGGCCCAGGGGTGGTCGCGCAGCTTGCCGGGGGAGCGGGCGAGGCAGCGGACCCGGTGACCGGCGGCGAGGAGCTCCGGGACGAGCCGGCCGCCGATGTACCCCGTGCCGCCCGTCACCAGGCAGCGCTTCACGTCGTCGCCGTCCATCCGTCTCCGCCCTTCGTGCCGCTGACCGGGGTCCTGCCGAGTTCCCCTTGTGCATCTCTTCGACGCGCGCGTGCCGTGCGGATGCGGGACATCCCCGACGCGCCTGCCGTGCGGATGCGGGACATGACCGCGGCCGTCCCGGGCAGGCGGAGACTGCGGGCCGTGAACGGTCCGGGCCGGTCCCGACGCAGGAGGTGTGAGCCGCCATGAGCGCGAAGGTGCTGGAGCGATTCCCCGCGGGATCCCCGCGCGGATCGTGGCCCGCGGAGGAGTACGCGGCCGCGCGCCGCGCCCAGGGCGAGGCCGCCACCGTGGTGATGGACCTGAAGTCGGACGCCTTCCTCGTCGTGGTGCCGGGACAGGACGAGGACTGACCGCCCCGTCGGACGACGCGGCCGTCCCGGCGGGTGCCGCGCGAGAGGCCGTCAACTCCGTTTGACAGACTGCGGGTTCATGACACGAGAACCGCGGGATGTGGGTGCCTCCGTCACCCTGGGGCTGCTGGCCGCCTGGGCCGTGCACGACGCCGAGGAAGTGGTCATGGTGCCGCGCTGGGTGCGGACGCGGCTCCCGGAGCTGCGCGAGCGCTTCCCGGGCGTGCCGGAGACGGTGTGGCGGCGTCTCGGGGCGGTGGACGGCCGCGAGTTCACCACGGCCGTCGCCGTGATGGCCGTCGTGGTGGCGGCGGCCGCCGCCGAGGGCCGTCGCACCGGCGGCCGCTCCGCCCTCTATCAGACGGCGCTCGACGCCTTCGGCCTGCACGGTCTGGTGCACCTGGCCCAGGCGGCCGTGGTCCGGGGTTACACGCCGGGCTCGGTCACCACGCCGCTGGTGGTCCTTCCCTTCACCCTGTGGGCCCGTGGCCGTCTGCGCAGGTCCGGGGTCCTGCGCCCCGCCCGGCCGCTCGACGCCGTGCGGGGCCTGGCCTTCGCCGCGGCCGCCGCGACGGGCACCCACGTCCTGGCCCGGCGACTCGTGACCCGCCGCGGCTGAGCGTGCCCGCGCTCCACAACCCGGTGACCGGCGGGACACCGCGTGCGAGACTCCGCCGATGACCCACGAAACGATCACCGCGGCCGCCTCCGGCACCGTCCGTCTCGGCGACCTGCCCGTCCACCGCATCGGCCTCGGTGCCATGCGGCTGACGGGCAGCGCCGCCTTCCACCTCGGCACCCCGAGCGACCGGGAGCGCTCCCTCGCCGTGCTGCGCGGAGCCGTCGAACTCGGTGTGAACCACATCGACACGGCGGCCTTCTACTTCTCGTCCCTGCGCTCCGCCAACGAACTGATCAACAGCGCGCTCTCCCCGTACCCCGACGACCTGGTCATCGTCACCAAGGTCGGCCCCCACCGCGACGAGCAGGGCGAGTGGGGCGCCGCGGCCCGCCCCGACGAGCTGCGCGGGCACGTGGAGGAGAACCTGCGCCAGCTCGGCCGTGACCACCTCGACGTCGTCAACTACCGCCGCCAGAGCCAGGACTCGATAGCCGAGCACTTCGGCGCCCTCGCCGAGCTGCGGGAGGCCGGGCTGATCCGGCACCTCGGCGTCTCCGGCGTCGAACCGCGGCACCTCGCCGAGGCCCTGGAGACCGCGCCGGTGGTGTGCGTGCAGAACCGGTACGCGGTGGACCGGCCCGACCCCGTCGGCGACGAGATGCTGCGCCTGTGCGGCGAGCACGGCATCGCCTTCGTCCCCTTCTACGCCGTCGCCGGTGACGCGGCGGAGCACGGGGCGACCACCGCCCACGACGAGGCGGTCCTCTCCGCCGCCCGGGCGCACGGCGTGAGCGCCGCCCAGATCCGCATCGCCTGGACCCTGCACCAGGGCCCGCACGTCCTCGCCATCCCCGGCACCGGCGATCCCGCCCACCTCGTGCAGAACGTCGCCGCCGGCGCGCTGCGGCTCACCGGCGAGGAGCTCGCCCGGCTGGATGAGGCCCGCTCCCGGACCCGCTGACCGCCGGACCGGCCACACGTGCCGACGGCCGCCACCCGGGGCGGTGCCCGGCGGCGCGGGCACCGGACGGACGGGCACGGTCCACCGGACCGACTACACTGGCGTAGCCGGTCCGGTGGACCGTGGACGAGGACGGGGTGAGGAACGATCCGATGACCGACGCCAGGGACGCGCGCAGGCCGGCCGGCGAACTCGAAGCGAGCGTGATGGCCGCCCTGTGGGCCGCCGGCACGCCCCAGACGCCCGGCGAGGTCCAGCTCGGCCTCGGTGGCGGCCTCGCCCGTACGACGGTCACGACGATCCTGACCCGGCTGCACGACAAGGGCATCGTCGGGCGGCGGCGCCAGGGGCGCGGCTACGCCTACTTCCCGGTCCAGGACGCCCAGGGTCTGACCGCCCGCCGGATGCACACCGAACTCGACCGGGACGCCGACCGCGAGACCGTCCTCGCCCGCTTCGTCGCCCAGCTCAGCCCCGGCGACGAACGCATCCTGCGGGACCTGCTGGAGCCCGGCGACCAATGACCGCCCTGCTCCTGCTGCCGCTGCTGCTGCCGTTCGCCCTGCCGGCCCTGGCCCGCCGGGCGCTCGACCGGCTGGCCCCGGTCGCCGCGCTGTGGGCGGTCACCGCGTGCGCGGTCGTCCTGGCGGGCTGCTCGCTGGGCGCGCTCGGCGTCTTCCTGCTGACGGGTCTGCTCAAGCTGCCGCTGTTCGCCGCGCTCGGTGAGCTGATCCATCCCCTGCGCACCGCCTCGGACCTCGTGGTCCTGCCCGCCGCCGCGGTCTCCGTCGGAGCCCTCGCGGTGTGCGCCGCGACCCTGGCCCGCTCCGTCCTGCGCCAGGCCCGTGCCTTGCGGACCGCCCGCACGGAGGCCGGGCGGGGGCCCGCCGCGGGCGACCTGTGCGTGGTGGACTCCGTCCGCCCGGACGCCTACGCCCTGCCCGGCCGACCGCACCGGATCGTCGTCACCACCGCCATGCTGCGCTGTCTCGACGCCCCGGAGCGTGAGGCGCTGTTCGCGCACGAGCGGGCGCACAACGAGGGCGGCCACCACTACTTCCTCGCCGCCGCCGAACTCGCGGCGCACTGCCACCCCGCCCTCCGCCCGGTCCGCGACAGCGTCCGGCTCGCCGCCGAGCGCGCCGCCGACGAGGCCGCCGCCGCCCGGGTCGGGGACCGCCGCCTGACGGCCCGTGCCATCGCCCGCGCCGCCCTCGCGGCCCAGGGCGACCACTCCGGACGGCCCGCCTTCGCCGCCGCCGCGACGGACGGCCCGGTCCCGCACCGGGTCCGCGCCCTGCTGGCCGGCGCCCGCGATCCCCGCCGGGCCGGCCGCCCGATCGCCGTACTGCTCCTCGTCTGCGCCGCCGTCTCCTGCGTGGCCTCGGCGGCCGGCCTGGCCGACGTCCACCACCGGGTCGAGATCGCCCAGGGCGATCAGAGCCCGTAACCGGACCGCCGGACCGCCGGACCGCCGGTGGTCCACGAGCCCGCGTCCACCCACCTGTGCGTCACCTTGGCGACGGTGACTGGCGCTCGCGGGGTTTTACGTATAACCTCACCCGCCAGTCCACCCCCACCGGAAGGCCCCGATGCGACACGTTGCCCTGGTCACCCTTGTCGTGGACGACTACGACGAGGCCATCCGCTTCTACACCGGCCCCCTCGGTTTCCGGCTGGCCGAGGACGAGCCCCGGCCGGACGGTTCCCGCTGGGTCGTCGTGGAGCCGGACGCGCTGGGTGGGGTCGCGGCGGGCCACGGCACCGGACTGCTGCTCGCCCGGGCCAAGGACGAGGAGCAGCGCGCCCGGGTGGGGGACCAGACCGGCGGCCGCGTCGGGTTCTTCCTGCACACCGACGACTTCGCCCGAGACCACGCCCGGATGGCCGCCGCCGGCGTGACCTTCCTGGAGGAGCCGCGGCAGGAGCCGTACGGCACGGTCGCCGTCTTCCGGGACCTGTACGGCAACCGCTGGGACCTGCTCCAGCCCGCCGGCTGACACCCCTCCTCCCGCCACCCCGAACCACCCGCCCAAGGAAAGAACGCCATGACCGCTACGCGCGTAGACACCGACGTCGTCCGCCGCCTGCCCAAGGCCGTCCTGCATGACCACCTCGACGGCGGCCTGCGCCCCGCCACCGTCGTGGACCTCGCCGCCGCGGTCGGCCACACCCTGCCCACCACCGACGCCGACGAGCTGGCCGCCTGGTACTTCGAGGCCGCCAACTCCGGCGACCTGGTCCGCTACATAGCCACCTTCGAGCACACCCTCGCCGTCATGCAGAACCGCGAGGGCCTGCTGCGGGTCGCCGAGGAGTACGTCCTCGACCTCGCCGCCGACGGTGTCGTCTACGCCGAGGTGCGCTACGCCCCCGAGCTGAACACCAGGGGCGGGCTGTCGATGCGCGAGGTCGTGGAGACGGTCCAGGAGGGCCTCGCCGCCGGTATGGCCAAGGCGGCCGCCGCCGGCACCCCGGTGCGCGTCGGCACCCTGCTCTGCGGCATGCGGATGTTCGAGCGGGTCCGCGAGGCCGCCGACCTGGCCGTCGCCTACCGCGACGCGGGCGTCGTCGGCTTCGACATCGCCGGCGCCGAGGACGGCTTCCCGCCCGCCGACCACCTGGCCGCCTTCGAGCACCTGCGCCGCGAGAACGTGCCGTTCACCATCCACGCCGGCGAGGCGCACGGCCTGCCCAGCATCCACCAGGCCCTGCAGGTGTGCGGCGCCCAGCGCATCGGCCACGGTGTGCGCATCACAGAGGACATCGTGGACGGCAAGCTCGGCCGGCTGGCCGGCTGGGTGCGCGACCGCCGCGTCCCGCTGGAGATGTGCCCGACGTCCAACCTCCAGACCGGCTGCGCCGACTCGATCGCGGGGCACCCCATCACCGCGCTGAAGGACCTCGGCTTCCGGGTCACCCTCAACACCGACAACCGTCTGGTGTCGGGCACGACGATGACCCGGGAGATGTCCCTGCTGGTCGAGGAGGCCGGCTGGACGGTGGAGGACCTGCGCACGGTCACCGTGAACGCCGTCAAGAGCGCGTTCATCCCGTTCGACGAGCGCAGGGCGCTCCTCGAGGACGTGGTCCTGCCGGGTTACGCGGCCGCGCTCTGAGCGAGCCCCCGCAGGTAGGCGGCCTGTCCGACGTGCTGGAGATCGTCGGACAGGACGCTCACCAGGCGCGCGCCCAGCGTGACCGGCGGGTCCCAGCGCTCATCCACGATCCGTTCCAGGTCCTTGGCGGCGAGGCCGCGCAGGGCGCCCAGGGTCTGTTCGTGCACGGCGTCGTGGTACCCGGTGAGCAGCTCCGCCGACTCGACGCGCACCTTGGCGACCTCCTCCGGGCTGTGCCCGTAACCGGTGTCGTGGCGGGGCAGGTCCAGGCCGAAGCGCTTCTCCCAGCCCTGGGACAGCCAGACCTGGTCGAGGCCGAAGGCGTCGGCGACGTGGTCGTCCTGCACCCGGGTGAGGTGCCAGACGAGCCAGGCGGCGGAGTTGGCGCCGGGCGCCGGACGGAAGTGCAGCTCGTCGGGTCCCAGGCCCTGGAGGGCGGCGTGGACTTCTTCCTGGATGCGGCCGTAGCCGTCGATGAGGATGTCCTTGGCATGCATGACGTCCACCATCGCGCATCGCGCCCGCCCACGCGTCCGCAACCGCTCGCCCGGCCGAGCCGTCGCCGGGCCTGCCACCCGGCCCACCGGGCGGTTCCCGTCAGGGAGTCACGCCGTCCGTCTCCAGGAGCGTGACGAGGGCGCGGGCCGCGGGACTGGTGGCGCGCTCCGGGGGCAGCAGGGCGACGGTCTCGTACTCCGCCTCGACCGCCCCCTTCACCGGCAGCGCCGTCAGCGAGGGGCGCTTGTGCCGGAAGTGCCGCGGCACCACGGCGATGCCGAGGTTCTCGTCGACCAGGTCCAGCAGGCTGTGCACGTCGTTGACCTCCAGCGCGACCGTGCGCCGGACACCGGCCGCGGTGAAGGCGGCGTCGGTGGTGCGGCGCGGGCCCCAGTCCGGGTGGAAGTCCACGAACACCTCGCCGGCCAGATCGTCCGGCGCGAGCACCGAGCCGGCCCCGGCGAGCCGGTGGCTCGGATGGCACAGCACCGTCATCGGCTCGCTGGTCAGCGAAACCGAGCGGAGCTGGTCGGTGTCCGCCTGGGTGCGGTAGGCGAAGGCCAGGTCCAGCCGCCCGGCGGCCACCTCCTCGGCCAGTGCCCCCGAGCCGGCCTGCCGCAGCCGGATCTCCACGTCCGGGTGGCGGCGCCGGAAGGCCGCCAGCAGCCCCGCCACATGCACCCCGGCGATGCACTGCTCGGTGCCCAGCGCCAGCGTGCCGCGCAGCACGCCCTGCACCGCGGCCACCGCCTCGTGCGCCGAGCGCACGTGCGCCAGGATCCGCTCCGCCTCCACCAGCAGCGCCCGCCCCGCCTCGGTGAGCGTCACCCGACGGGTGGTCCGCACGAACAGCGGCGCCCGCAACTCCCGCTCCAGCGCCCGGATCGAGGCCGACAGGCCGGACTGGGACACCATGAGGCGCTCGGCGGCCCGGGTGAAGTGCTGGTCCTCGGCGACCGCGACGAAGTGCTGGAGGTGGCGCAGTTCCATGATTGAGAACCCTATCCGCTGAATACCATCGGATTCTCCTGTTGGACCGCTGACCGTCGGCCGGTGAAGAGTGGAACCGGTAGATCTTGTGCCAACCCCTCTGGAGTCGCGTTGTACACCGCACACCCCGACCGCTACGCCGACATGCCCTACCGGCGCACCGGACGCAGCGGCCTGAAGCTCCCCGCGCTGTCGCTCGGCCTGTGGCACAACTTCGGGCCCGACCGGCCCGCCGAGACCCAGCGCGCCATCCTGCGCCGCGCCTTCGACCTCGGCGTCACCCACTTCGACCTGGCCAACAACTACGGCCCGCCGCCCGGTGCCGCCGAGTCCGCCCTCGGCGAGGCCCTGAAGGCCGACTTCACGCCCTACCGCGACGAACTGGTGATCTCCACCAAGGCCGGCTACCTGATGTGGCCCGGCCCGTACGGCGAATGGGGCTCGCGCAAGTACCTGCTGTCCTCGCTCGACCAGAGCCTGAAGCGCATGGGCCTGGACTACGTCGACATCTTCTACTCGCACCGCTTCGACCCGGACACTCCGCTGGAGGAGACGATGGGCGCCCTGCACACGGCGGTGCGGCAGGGCAAGGCGCTGTACGTCGGCGTCTCCAACTACTCCGCCGAGCAGACCCGTGAGGCCGCCCGGATCCTCGCGGATCTCGGCACCCCGCTCCTCGTCCACCAGCCGCGCTACTCGATGCTCGACCGGCGCCCCGAGGACGAGGGCGTGCTGGACGCCCTGGACGAGCTCCAGGCCGGCTCCGTCGTCTACTCCCCGCTGGAGCAGGGCCTGCTCACCGGGCGTTACCTCGACGGCATCCCGGAGGACTCCCGGGCCGCGAGCGACAGCCCGTTCCTGAACTCGGACGCCGTCACCGAGGACCTGGTCGGCCGGCTGCGCGCCCTGAACGAGATCGCGGAGTCCCGCGGGCAGACCCTGGCCCAGCTCGCCCTGGCCTGGGTGCTGCGCGGGGGCCGGGTCACCTCCGCGCTGGTCGGCGCGAGCAGCCCGCGGCAGCTCGAGGACAGCGTCGGCGCGGTGCGCAATCTCGACTTCGACGACGAGGAACTGGCGCGTATCGACGCCGTCGTGAAGGGCTGAGAACACGGTCTTTGTGAGGCCTGAGAACATGGCCTTCGTAAAGGGCTGAGAACAGCGGGAACGGCGGCCGGACCATCGGTGTCCGGCCGCCGTTCGTGCCGCCACGGGCACCACGGGCCGCGATCTCCGTGCGGCACCGTGGTGCGTTACCGAATTGCGAATCCGGAATTCCGTTCGGTGTCGTCGCCGGCCCCGGCCTCAGGCCGCCGGCGGAACCCGGTCCAGGAAACCCAGCACCTGCCGGATGCGGCCCTCGCCGTCCAGGGTGACCACGTCGAACCCGGCCACCGGGGCCGACCCGTCCGCCTCGTTCACCAACTCCCAGCCGAAGCGCGCGATGTCGTGGTGCCCGTCCACCGCGCCGTGGGGGCGGAACACGAAGCCGGGGAACTGCTCGTGGACCGCCGCGATCACGGCCGCGATGCCCTCGTGGCCGCGCACCTCGGCCAGCGGGTCGGTGTAGCCGCCGTCCTCCGTCCAGGCCTCGGCGACCGCCTTGCGCAGCGCCTCCGGCTCGACGGCGTTCCAGGCCTCGAAGTAACGGGCGACGGCGCTCTCGTAGTTCACGGACATGGTGAATCAGCCTCCATCGAGGTCGTAACCGCTGGTCAGGAACCGGATCCGGGATTCGCCGATCCGGTGTGACCACCATGCCCGAGCGGCCCGGGGCCGGTCGATTACCTCCCGGGTAATGACGCGCCTTCGTATACCCGGGGTATTTCGGCCAGAGAGTGCGGTGAATATGCCAGGAGACTGGCCGGAAAGTCATGGTGACAGTGTTTCGGGAGTGGCGATACTCGAATAGCAGGGGCACTTCACCGCACAGGAGCCGCACGGAGAGCGAGGGCCGGCCGGCACACCAGCGAGGCGACGGGGGAGTGATCGTGCACGACGAATTCCTGTGCCACGTCACCGCGTACGGCACGTGCGGCGGGCGGCGTATCGGCGTTCCGCTCGGTACCTATCGCGCGCCCACGCTGGCGCTGGCCCTGTGGTGGCTGCGCGACCGGGCGTCCTGGATAGCCGAGCGGCTGGACCCGAGCCCGCAGGACGCCGCCTTCCCGGCCGCCGCGCTGGTCCCGGTGGCGGACACGGTGGCCGACGTCCCCGCCCTGCTGCGCGCCTGGTGCGCCGACGACGCCCGGCAGGAGCTGATCGCGGACGAACTGGCGGGCGGACGGCTGGTGCGGATAGCGGCCAGCGACGACACCACCGAGTACGAGCTGCTCGCCGAGTCGGTGGACGCCCTGCGCATGCAGCGCACCCTCCCGGCGCTCGTCGTGCCCGTCGCCTGACACGTGCCACGGGGTCCGCCGGGCGCCGCCCGTCGTCTCGCCTCCCGGGCGCACGAATGGTCGAATCGGTACAATTCTGGGCATGGCGGAGCGGCCAATCGCCCCGGCGGCACCCGAACTCGTGCTCGAGACCGACGCGGGCTCCACGGTGATGAACCCGGGCCACGACTACCACGTCGGGCGCGATCCGCTGAGCGACATCGTGTTCGACGACGACCGGGTCTCGTGGCACCACGCGGTGCTCCGCTGCGACCACGACCGCTGGACGCTGCGGGACGCGCAGAGCACCAACGGCACCTACGCCGACGGCCTGCGCATCGACGAGTGGGACGTCCGCCCCGGCAGCGTCATACGCTTCGGCAACCCCTCCGACGGCCCCCGCGCCGTCCCCGTGGGCCCGCCCGCGCCCGCCGAGCCCGCCGAGCCCGCCGCGCACGGTCCCTCGGTCGTCTCGCACCCCGAGCTGACCGGTACCTACCGGGCCCCGAGCAGCGTCCGGCCGCTGCCCGTCCGCACCATCCGCATCGGACGGGCCGAGGACAACGATCTCGTCGTCGACGACCTGACCGTCTCCCGCCACCACGCCGAACTGCGCGCCCACGCCGACGGCAGCTACGAGATCGCCGACCTCGGCAGCCACAACGGCACCTATCTCAACGGCGCCCCCGTCACCCAGGCGCCGGTCGGCCCGGGTGACCTCGTCGGCATCGGCCACATCACCTACTGCCTGGTCGACGACGAACTGCAGGAGTACGTCGACACCGGCGAGGTCTCGCTCGACGTGCAGGACCTCACGGTCACCGTCGACGACGGCGGCAAGGTCATCCTCGACCACGTCTCCTTCCCGGTGGGGGAGAAGTGCCTGCTCGCCGTCGTCGGGCCGAGCGGCTCCGGAAAGTCCACGCTGCTCGGCGCCCTCACCGGACAGCGCCCCGCCGATCACGGCACCGTCCTGTACGACGGCCGCGACCTCTACCACGACTACGCGGAACTGTGCCGGCGCATCGGCCTGGTCCCCCAGGACGACATCCTGCACCCCCAGCTCACCGTGCGCGCCGCCCTGTCCTACGCCGCCGAGCTGCGCTTCCCCGGCGACACCGCGCGGGCCGAGCGGCGGGACCGGGTGGACGAGGTGATCCGGGAGCTGGGCCTCGAGGCACGGGCCGACCAGAGCGTGCACAGCCTCTCCGGCGGCCAGCGCAAGCGGGTCAGCGTGGCCCTGGAGCTGCTGACCAAACCGTCCCTGCTCTTCCTCGACGAGCCGACCTCCGGACTCGACCCCGGTATGGACCGGTCGGTGATGCACATGCTGCGCGGCCTCGCCGACGACGGACGCACCGTCATCGTCGTCACGCACAGCGTGCTCAGCCTGGACGTCTGCGACCGCCTGCTGGTGCTCGCCCCCGGGGGCCGGATCGCCTACTACGGCCGGCCCGAGGACGCCCTCGCCTTCTTCGGCTTCGAGCAGTGGCCGGAGGCCTTCGAGGCCTTCGACCGCGACCAGGACCGCGACTGGGCGGGGGAGTACCGCGACTCCCCGTTCCACCGGTACTACGTCACCGAGGCCGGCTCCCAGCCCCGCCTGCCCTCCGCCGCACCGGTCGTACCCGTGCCACCGCTCCGCCCCCGCGGCTGGGGCGCCCAGCTCCGCACCCTCGTGCGCCGCTACACCGCCGTCCTCGCCGCCGACCGCACCTTCCTCGCCGTGATGCTCGCGCTCCCGTTCGTCATGGGCGCCATGGCCCGGGCCTTGGCCGGCAGTCGGCTCACCCGGGACACCGCGATGAACGCGCTGCTCATCCTGTGCGTCGGCGCCGTGCTCACCGGGGCCGCCAACGCGGTCCGTGAACTCGTCAAGGAACGCGCGGTCTACCGGCGCGAACGCGCCGTCGGCCTGCCCAGGTCGGCGTATCTGATGTCCAAGGTGGTGGTGCTCGGCACGGTCACGGTCGTCCAGGCCGTCGTCCTCACCCAGGTCGCACTGCTCGGCGTGGACCTGAACGCCCCCGGCGGCCGGGGCGTCCTGCTGCCACCGCTCGCCGAGATCACCCTCGCCGTCGCGCTGCTGGCCTTCACGGCGATGATGCTCGGTCTGCTGGTCTCCGCGCTGGTGCGCAAGGAGGAGGTGACGATGCCGCTGCTGGTGCTCCTCGCCATCGTCCAGGTCGTCTTCTGCGGCGCGCTGCTCCCGCTGCACGGCGTGCCCGGCCTGGAACAGCTGTCCTGGCTGGTCCCCGCCCGGTGGGCGCTCGGCGCCATGGCCGGCACGATCGGGCTCGCCCGGATCGTGCCGGGCACCGTCACCGCCGACCCGCTGTTCCGGCACTCGGCCGGGGTCTGGCTGCTGGATCTGGGCATGCTGCTGGTGCTCTCCGCCGTCTACGGCCTGCTGGTCGTCCCGCTGCTGCGCCGGCACGAACCCGCCGTGATGCGGAAACGGGCGGCCCGATGAGCGGACAGCGCCCCTCCGTGTTCCGGCCGACCCACGTCGTGCCGCCCGACGGCATGCCGGCCTGGGAGGCCCCGGACCCGGCCCGCCCCACGGTGTCCCTCGACCCGCTGCTGCCCGTCGAACTGGTCGAACGGCTCGGCGACTGGGCACACATCCGCTGCGCCAACGGCTGGGCCGCCTGGGTGGACGGCCGCCACCTGGTCGCCGTACCCCAGGACCCGCCCGCCGCCGGAAAGCCGCCCGCCGCCACCGCGGACCCGCTCCCCCTGCTGGCCCGCGCCGAACGGGCCCTGGCCGGCTACCGGGCGGCCGTCCGCGAGCTCGCGGACGGGGGCCTGGACGGACGGGCCTTCGAGGACCGCACCCGCGCCCTGCGCATCGGGATCGTGGTCGACGGCGAGTCGATGTGGGTCTACGACCCCGACGAGGGCCGCTGGATGTACGGCGACGGACGCCGGCTGCACACCTACGCCACCGAGCGCCCGGCCTCCGGCGGCACGCCCGATCACGCCCCCACCCGGTACGCCGCCCCCAGGGGTGAGCCCTGATGGCCGGCCGGACGGACCTGTCCCCGGAGCGGCCCCCGGAACTCACCGGACACCGGGTGGCGGACTACCTGCTCGAGAGCGTGATCGGCCGCGGCGGCATGGCCGTCGTCTACCGCGCCCGCGACCTGCGCCTGGACCGCACCGTCGCGCTCAAGCTGCTCGCCCCGGAACTCGCCCGCAACGACACCTTCCGCAAACGTTTCACCCACGAGTCCCGGGTGGCCGCCGCCATCGACCACCCGCACATCGTGCCCGTCTTCGAGGCCGGCGAGACGGACGGCGTGCTCTACATCGCCATGCGCTACGTCCCCGGCAGCGACCTGCGCCATCTGCTCGACGAGCGCGGATCGCTGCCCTTCGCCGACGCCGTGCGCATCGCCGCCCAGGTGGCCTCCGCGCTGGACGCCGCCCACGAGCACGGCCTGGTCCACCGGGACGTGAAACCCGGGAACGTCCTGATCGCCCGCGGCACCGACAGCGACCACCCCGAGCACGTCTACCTCACCGACTTCGGGCTGACCAAGAAGTCGCTGTCCCTGACCGGGTTCACCAGCGTCGGCCAGTTCGTCGGCACCCTCGACTACGTGGCCCCGGAACAGATCTCCGGCCGGCCCGTCGACGGCCGCTGCGACGTCTACGGCCTGGCCTGCGTCGTCCAGGAGACCCTGACCGGACGCCCGCCCTTCCGGCGCGAGGACGACATGGCCCTGCTGTGGGCCCACCAGTACGCCGAACCGGACCCGCCCAGCGCCGTCCGCCCCGGCCTGCCCCGAGGGGTCGACGCGGTCTTCGCCCGCGCGCTCGCCAAGAGCCCGGACGCCCGCTACGGCACCTGCCTCGACTTCGTCGCCGCCCTGCGCGCCGCCCCCGCCCCCACGGCACCGGACCACCCGGCGCCGGCCGAACCCCAGCCGCCACCGCGATGGGCCGAACCGGTCTTCCGCCGCACCGGACCTTAGGGCGGGGTCAAGCCGGGCCCTCGCTCACCCCAGGGCCCGGTCAGGCCGGACCCCCGGGGACGTCGACCAGGCCCCGCCGGTGCACCGGCCGGGCCAGCAGGGCGCCCAGGAAGCCGGTGGCCAGCCCCCACAGCGCGCCCAGGCTCACCGCCTGCCACAGCCGGGGTCTGAGGAACAGCTCCCCGGACAGGCCGCCGCCCAGATCACCGATGCCGAGCAGCGACAGCCCGTAGTGCGCCGAGATCCGGCAGAGCAGACAGACCATCAGAACTGTCAGGGCCAGGGCGACGGCCAGGCGCACCGCGTGCTGCCACGCCCGGACCCCGGCCGGGCACCGTGCCGCCATCAGGAAGGCCACCGCCGACGTCAGCACCACCTGGGCGACCAGCAGCCACCACATCCCGCTGTCCCGCTCGGTGAGCGTGCGCAGGTTCAGCGTGGCGATGCCCGGCCCGCGCAGGACGTGGTCCAGCACCTCGGGCATCGGCAGCCCGAACGGACCGTCCACCCGGCCGTTCCAGGTGGCGCCCTGGCCGAGGGTGAGAGCGAGCCAGGCCAGGTTGGGCAGCCCGAGCAGGATCACCGCGAACGTCTCGGCGGGGTGCCCGCGTGTCGCCGCCGAGACCAGCGCCACGACGAGGCCGACGGCGACGTAGCCGAGCAGCAGCAGGACCACGGCGTGCGCGGCCGGGCGCACCGGCTCGCGCAGCCGCAGCAGCCGCCCGGGCAGCGGGGCGCCGGGCGCCACCAGCAGGGCGAGCAGCAGCACACCGGCCAGCCACAGCAGCCCGAACAGCACGGTCAGCGGCACATCGGTGGTGAACCCGACCGTCGGCGCCCCGCCGAACAGATCGGTGAGATCGCTGAGCGTGCCGTCGCCCACGTCCACGGCGAAGGTCCGGCGGGCGGTGAGGCCGAGGCCGATCAGCGCGAGCAGCCAGAGCAGCGCGATCCGTGCGGCCCAGCCGGCCAGCTCTCCGGCCGAGGCGACCGCCCGGTGCCGCAGCGGCCGCAGGAAACCCGCGCCGATCACCAGGGCCCCGGCCAGGGTCACGGAGAGCGGCACGACGGTGAGTCCGGCCCCGGTCCGCGCCAGCGGACCCGCGTCTCCGCTGAGTTCGAGCGTGCCGCCGACCGCCGTCACCACGGTCGCGGTCACGACCGGCGCGAAGGCGCCGTCGGGCAGCCCGGCGGCGCCGGCCGCCCACAGCCCGAGTGCGGCGAGGACGAACATCACGGCCAGCCCGGACAGCACCGTCACCACGGCCCGCACCCAGCCGTGGTGTGCGGCGGGCCGTGCGGCGGCGGGCACAGGGTTCACCCTTGTCAGGCTAGGCAGGGCCGGGGCGCCCCGCTCGCCGGACGAGCCGTCCGGCGTCGGCTTGCGAGCGCCGGGGGAGCGGGGCACACAATCTGCTATGAGCCGCGATCGCGACGGGAAGAAGTGCTCGTGAGCGTCGAACCTCCGTCCTCCGGACGTCCGACGGGGCCACCCTCCGGCCCGCTGTCGGGACCCTCCCAGCCACCCACGGGACCACCCGCGCCACCGCCGGGCGGCGGCTCCGGGCCCCGGGGCGGGGGAGGGGAGCCGCACCGCCCGTGGTGGAAGTCCGCTCCGCGTGTGGCCGCGCTCACCGCGGCCGTGGTCGCGGTGGCCGTCCTGGCGGTGGTCCTCACCCGGCCCGGCACCGGCTCCTCCGCCAGGGGCGGCGAGGTCTTCCTGCAGCCCGCGAGCCAGACCGGCCCGGACCCCTTCACGGAGTCGACCGTGCGCAAGCCGGGCGCGCCGACCTCCACACCCAAGACACCCTCACCCGGCACCCCGACGATGCCCTCGGCGCCCGCGAACGCGGTGCGCGGGGTGGACGGAGGCGCCCCGGGGCTCTACAGCGGGGTCAGGAACCGCCCGAGCTGTGACGTGGAGAAGCAGATCAGGGCCCTGCGGGCCGACCCGGCGAGGAACCGCGCCTACGCCGCCGCGGCCGGCGTCCGGCCGTCCGACGTCCCCGCCCACCTGCGGTCGCTCACCCCGGTCACGCTACGCGCGGACACCCGCGTCACCAGCCACGGCTACCGCGACGGCCGTGCCACCGGCTTCCAGGCCGGCACCGCCGTCCTGGTCGACGGACACGGCGTGCCCCGCGCCCGCTGCGCCTGCGGCAACCCCCTCACCCAGCCGGTGGCGCAGCGCGGCACCGTGCGGCTGACCGGCGACCGCTGGCCCTCCTACCGGTCGTCGGACGTCGTCGTGGTGACGCCCGCCCGGGCGGCCGTCAAGGCCTTCGTGATCTACGACCCCCAGGACGACGGCTGGTTCCGCCGGGAGCCCGGCGACGGCACAGGCCGCCGGGACGAGCCCACCGCGCCCCCGAAGGACACGCAGCCCTGGATCCCGCCGGCCGGCTGTGTGTCGCCCGGGGCGACCGGCGCCTCGGGCCGGTCCTGTCCGCCGACGCCGACCCTGGGCCATCCGTCCGGGTCGCCCTCGGCCTCCCCGGCTCCGTCCGGCTCGGGTTCGCGCCCGCCGTCGTCCGAGTCCCCCTCGCGGCCGCCGTCGTCCGAGCCGCCCCCGACCGGGACACCGTCCTCGGGGCCCTCGACCGAGGCGCCCTCGACCGAGGCGCCGCCCTCCGCGCCCCCGTCGGGGAGCCCTTCGTCCGCGCCCTCCGCGCCCGGATCCGAACCGGCCCGGAGCGCGTCCTCGGGGACGCCCGAGGGGACCCGGTCGGCGGCGTGACCGGCGGGCATGACAGGCTGTGCGCGGTGGGCGAACGCACCAGGGGGACTGCCGGGCCCGGCTCTGGGTACGAGGACAGGTGCAACAGCGACCGGCCGGACCGGGCCTTCCGAGAGAGACACGCATGACCGAGCATCTGGGCGGGGCAGTGATACCGACTGGTTTCGACGTACCCGTGGAGCCGCTGAGACGCGCGGCGCACTACACCGGCGAACCCGGATGCATCGCCGAGGCGCGGGCCTTCGCGGCCCAGTTCCTGGAGCAGCTCAGGCACGAGTGGTGCGCCGGCATCGACGGCCGCACCGACGGTGAGCTGCTTCTCGTCGTGAGCGAGCTGGTCACCAACGCCGACCGGCACAGCAGCGGCCCGTACATCCTGGAGCTGGAAGGCACGGACGCTTCGGTCACCGTCGCGGTCTACGACAGCAGCGCCATCCTGCCCCGGCGCTATCCGAAGAACCCCGAGCGCGTCGGCCGGCACGGTCTGGAGATCGTGCACGCGGTGGCGGCCCAGGTCACCGTGGAGCGCGTGCCGGTCGGCAAGCGCGTGTGCGCGCGGGTCGAACTGAAGCGGTGAACTCGCCGGCGGTCCCGGTCCGGTTCCGCGGCAGGCAGACGTGAGCCCGGGCGCCGAGCGCCCGGGCTCACGTCTTTGGTGTGTCGTGTCAGGCGCAGCCGAGTTCGCCCAGCATTCCCTGGCGCAGCCGGGCGATGATCCGCTTGATCAGCCGGGACACGTGCATCTGGGAGCACCCCAGCCGTTCCCCGATCTCCGCCTGGGTCGCCTCCTCGACGAACCTCATGTGGATGATCTGCCGGTCGCGGTCGCTGAGCTCGTTCATGAGCGGGGCCAGCGCGTGGAAGTCCTCGACGAGTCGCAGGCCCTCCTCCTCCACGCCGATGAAGTCGGCGAGCACCGCCTCGCCGTCCTCGGGGCCGTCCCCGGTGAGCGCGGCGTCCAGAGAGGCGGAGTTGTACCCGTTGGAGGCGAGCTGGGCCTCGACCACCTGGTTCTCGGAGATGTTCATGAGGGTGGCCAGCTCGGCGACCGTCGGGTCCCGGTCCAGCCGGCTCGACAGCTCCTCACGGGCCCGCGCCAGCTCGACGCGCATCTCCTGCAGCCGCCGCGGCACGTGCACCGCCCAGGTGGTGTCCCGGAAGAACCGCTTGATCTCGCCCACGATGTACGGCAGCGCGAAGGAGGTGAACTCGACCTCGCGCGCGAGTTCGAACCGGTCGATGGCCTTGATCAGGCCGATCATGCCGGTCTGGACGATGTCCTCCATGTCGTCACCGCGGTTGCGGAAGCGGCCCGCCGCGAACCGCACCAGCGACATGTTCATCTCGATGAGGGTGTTGCGCGCGTACTGGTACTCGTGGGTGCCCTCCTCCAGCTCCGTCAGCCGGCGGAAGAACTGGCGGGACAGCTCCCGGGCGTCACGCGGCGCGATGGAAGCCGGGTCCTCGATGCCGGGCAGTGACGCCTCTCCCGCACTCTCCTGCTCGGTCCTTACGACGACCTCTGCCTCCGACCGGATCCCGGCGGTTTTCATTACCTCTCCCCACGTCAGTCACGGTTCGAGCCTGCCGCATCGGACTGTGGTCCGATCCCTGTGCATGTCGCGTGTCCCCCGCGTACCCGGGATCCGGGCACGCGTGCCTGCTCACGGTGGTGCTCACGCGGCGGGTACCCCCGGTTGACCGATGCATGCCTGCCCGCGTCCAGCCGATTTCGCGCCCGGAGGAATCGGCGCGCGGCCCGGCCGTGACGGCCGCCGCGACCCTAGGCTGAGAGGGTGACCGACCAGGTGAGCAATGAAGCCCGTGTGATCCCCCTGCGCCGCGAACCCCGCCGCCCCGACGCCGGCGGCCCGCAGCCCGCCCGGCCCGGCGCGCCGCGGCCGGCGCCCGCCGAGCCCCTGTGGCGCGATCTGGTCGGGGACGTGCTGCGCCGCGAGCGGCAGGCCCAGGAGCGCACGCTCCGGGACGTCGCCGACGCGGCCCGGATCTCCCTGCCCTATCTGTCCGAGATCGAACGCGGCCGCAAGGAGGCCTCCTCCGAGGTCCTCGCGGCCGCCGCCCGCGCCCTCGGCCTGGGACTCGGCGACCTCCTGTCGCGCACCGGGTCCGAACTTACCCGCCGGACGAGCGCGAGGCCCCGCACCGGGCACCGGGCGCCGTACAACGGGCTCTGCCTGGCGGCCTGACCGGACCCGGCCGGGCCCTGGCCGGCCCGGTCAGCCGGCCGTGCTCCGACGCGATCGCCCGCTCTCACGCAGTTGCCGGAAGAACGCCCGCACGTCGCCGACGATCAGGTCCGGTTCCTCCATGGCCGCGAAGTGCCCGCCCCGGTCGAACTCCGTCCACCGCACGATGTTCTCGGTCCGGTCCGCCTTGTGGCGCAGCGGGATCTGGGGTTCGGCCGGGAACAGGGCCAGGGCCGTCGGCACCGGGGACGGTTCGGCGGGCCGGGCGGCACGGCCGGCGGCGTGCGCGCGCTCGTAGTAGATACGGGCGGACGAGCCGGCCGTACCGGTCAGCCAGTACAGCATCACGTTGGTCAGCAGCCGGTCCCGGTCGACCGCCTCCTCCGGCAACTCCTTGGAATCGCTCCATTCCCGGAACTTCTCCACGATCCAGGCGAGCTGGCCCACCGGGGAGTCCGTCAGCCCGTAGGCGACGGTGTGCGGGCGGGTCGACTGGAGCACGGCGTACCCCGTGCCCTCCCGCGACCACTCCTCCCACCGGCTCCACGACCTGAGCGTGTTCTCCTGTTCGCGCGGCGCCAGCGCGCCGAGCTCCTCCTCGGTGGGCCGGGTGGCCGCCTGGGCGCCGGGCAGCAGATTGAGGTGGATGCCGGTCACCCGGTCCGGGTGGGCGCGGCCCAGCTCGCGGGTGACGGCCGCGCCCCAGTCACCGCCCTGCGCGCCGAACCGCTCGTATCCGAGCCGCCGCATCAGCTCCGCCCAGGCGTCCGCCACCCGCCCCGCCTCCCAGCCCGGTTCCGTGGTGGGCCCGGACAGCCCGAAGCCGGGCAGGCTGGGCACGACGACGTGGAACGCGTCGGCCGCGTCGCCGTCGTGGGCCACCGGGTCCGCGAGCGGCCCGGCCACGTCCAGGAACTCCACGACCGAGCCCGGCCAGCCGTGGGTCAGGACCAGCGGGGTGGCGTCCGGTTCCGGGGAGCGCAGATGCGCGAAGTGGATCCGGGCGCCGTCGACGGTGGTGGTGAACTGCGGCCACTCGTTCAGCCGCGCCTCGGCGGCCCGCCAGTCGTACTCGTGCCGCCAGTAGTGGGCCAGCTCCCGCAGATAGCCGGCCGGAACGCCGTACTCCCAGCCCGCGCCCGGCAGTTCCGCGGGCCAGCGGGTGCGGTCGAGGCGGTCGTGCAGGTCGTCGAGGTCGCTCTGCGGGACCGACAGACGGAAGGGCTGGATGCTCTCGGCGGGCGAAGAGGTCATGGTTGTGATGCTATGTGCCGTTCCGTTCACCCATGCGGATTGTCCGGCGGCCCCACCGATGAGTTTCGGGCGGAGCATCCGTCTGTACAGGCGACCGCGTTCCACGCACCAGGAGGTACTCATGAACACCGACGGATTCACCACGTGTCTCTGGTTCGACGGCCAGGCCGAGGAGGCGGCGGAGTTCTACGTCTCCGTCTTCAAGAACTCCAGCGTCGGCCGGGTCAGCCGCTACCCCGAGGGCAGCCCCGGACAGGCCGGATCGGTGATGAGCGTGGAGTTCACGGCCAATGGGCAGAAGTTCGTCGCCCTGAACGGCGGCCCCCAGTTCAAGTTCAACGAGGCGATCTCGTTCCAGCTCCACTGCTCCGACCAGCAGGAGATCGACCACTACTGGAGCCGGCTCACCGAGAACGGCGGCGAGGGCGGCCCCTGCGGCTGGCTCAAGGACCGCTACGGCGTCTCCTGGCAGGTCGTCTACGACCGGCTGATCGACATGATCTGCGAACCGGACAAGCAGAAGGCGGAGCGGGTCACCCGCGCCATGATGAGCATGGGCAAACTGGACGCCGCCGCGCTGGACAGGGCGTACGCGGGGGAGTGAAGCCGTCGGTGTCCCGCGCCCGGCGCGCGCGCCGGGCGCGGGATGACTAGCGTTCTGTACAGGGGCGGACGATGCGATCAGCCGAGCGGAGAGGGCCACGACCATGGCCGTGCAACCTGAGGGAATGCCCTGCTGGGCCGACGCGATGTTCGGCGACCTCGAGGGCGCCAAGAACTTCTACGGCGAGGTCCTCGGCTGGAGCTTCGGCGAGTCGTCGCCCGAGTACGGCAACTACACCCAGGCCTACGCCGACGACCAGGCGGTGGCCGCCGTGGTGCCGCCCATGCCCGGCCAGGAGGGCCAGCCGCAGTGGTGCCTGTACTTCGCCTCGCCGGACGCCGCCGCCACCGCGGAGCGGATCCGGGACAACGGCGGAGAGGTGCTGATGGAGCCGATGCAGGTCGGCGAGTTCGGCACCATGTGCCTGGCCCGCGAGCCCAGCGGCGCCGTGTTCGGCGTGTGGCAGGCGGGCAGCCACGAGGGCTTCGACGCCACGGGGGTGCCCGGCGCCTACTGCTGGGCGGAGGTCTTCACCCGCGACCCCGAACGCACGGACGCCTTCCTGACCGCCGTCTTCCCGTACCGGGCGAAGCGGATCGCGGACGACGCGATCGACTTCCGCATGTTCGACATCGGTGAGGACACCGTCCTCGGCCGGATGCTGATGACCGACGACTTCCCGCCCGAGGTGCCGTCGTACGTCAATGTCTACTGGACCGTCGACGACTGTGACGCGGCCGTGGCCCGGGCGACCAAGCTCGGCGCCGTCCTGCACTTCGGTCCCATGACCAGCCCCTTCGGCCGGTTCGCGGCGCTCAGCGACCCGCAGGGCGCCAACTTCTCGGTGATCGATGTCAAGACCGCCGAGGGCGAGATGCCGCAGATCGCGGAGGACTGACCCGCGGCCGGGCGGGACCGGGTCCGGTGACCGCCGCGGCCGTGGCATGATCGGCCGTATGCGTGAACGTGTGGTGGCCGCGTGCGACGGGGCTTCGAAGGGAAACCCGGGACCGGCCGGATGGGCGTGGGTGGTCTCCGACGACGAGCGGACCGCGGCCCGCTGGGAGTCCGGCCCGCTCGGCAGGGCCACCAACAACGTCGCCGAGCTGACCGCTCTGGAGCGGCTGCTCGCCTCCGTCGACCCGGACGTGCCGCTGGAGGTCCGGATGGACTCCCAGTACGCGATGAAGGCCGTCACCACCTGGCTGCCCGGCTGGAAGCGCAACGGCTGGAAGACCTCGGCCGGCAAGCCGGTCGCCAACCAGGACCTCGTGGTGCGCATCGACGCGCTGCTCGACGGCCGGTCGGTCGAGTTCCGCTACGTCCCCGCCCACCAGGTGGACGGCGACCCGCTGAACGACTTCGCCGACCGCGCCGCCAGCCAGGCCGCCACCGTCCAGGAGGCGGCCGGCAGTGCGCTCGGCTCGCCGGAGCCCCCGCCCTCGCCCGACACCCCGGCGGCCGGCGCGGCACGGAAGAAGGCGCCCCGCCGCACCGGCGGCGGGGCGGCGGCCCGCTCCTCCTCCCGCACCATCAAGGCGAAGTTCCCCGGCCGCTGCCTGTGCGGCCGCTCCTACGCGGCCGGCGAGTCCATCGCCAAGAACGCGCAGGGCTGGGGCCACCCGGAGTGCCGCACCGCGGACGCCTGACCGGCGGACCCGTGAGCCGCGCCGGGCGTCAGCGGTCGAACGTGTAGAACCGCGTGTGGTCCAGCAGGTCCGCCGGACGCACGTCGTTCCAGGGCTTCATCGTCTCGTTCAGATCGACGACGTCCGGCGTCCCGCCCGCCGGCACGTATCCCGAGTCCGGGTGCCGGCGCTGCCACTGGGCCCACAGCTTGTCGATGTAGGCGTGGTGCAGCCAGAACACCGGGTCGTTGGGGGAGACGCCGGTGGCCATCTGGCCGCCGACCCACACATGCACCCGGTTGTGCAGGTTCACCCCGCGCCAGCCCTCCAGGTGGTTGCGGAAGCCGTCCGAGGCGCTGTTGTACGGCGCCATGTCGTACGCCTGCATCGCCAGCACCGACTCCACCTCCCGGGGCGTCGGCAGCTCGCGCACACCGGTGCCGAGCGAGCGGCGCAGGAACGAACGGCCGTCCACCCGGACGCTGATCGGCCAGTCGCCGGTGGCCGCGGCGAACGGACCGTCCATCACCCGGCCGTCCGAGGCGCGCCCGGTGCCGCCCAGGAAGTCCGGCGCCCACAGCGAGGCGCGCACCGTGCGGTCGGTGCTCCAGTCCCAGTAGGGCAGCGCCACCGAGGGGTCGACCGACTGCAGCGCCCGTTCGAAGTCCAGCAGGAATCTGCGGTGCCAGGGCAGGAAGGACGGGGACCGGTGGCCGGTCCGTTCACCCGTGTCGGTGTCGGACATGATGAAGCCGTTGTGCGTGCGGACGAACTCGTCGTAGCGTCCGCTGCGCTTGAGTTCGAGGACGGCGCCGGTGAACCGGCGCTTCTCGTCGGCGGTCAGATCGGCCTGGTTCTTGCGTACGGTCATGTGCGTGGCGCTCCGGAGGTTCTTTGCTGGGGCGGTCAGTTGGCGGGGAACGGCAGCAGCGGGGCGCCCTGCAGCTCGTCCACCGCGGCACGGGCGGCGGCGCGCGGGGTGGGCACCGGGTCGTAGTGGCTGACCACGCTGATCCAGGTCCCGTCGGCGTTGCGCATCAGGTGCAGCTCCACGCCGTCTATGAACACGGAGTAGCCGCCGCCGTGTTCGTGGTGATGGCCGCCGCCGTCCGACGGACGGCCCTGTATCCGGCGGCCCTTGTAGACCTCGTCGAAGGAGTCCGGTGCGCCGTGGTGGTGTTCGGCGGCCGGCGCGGCGGGCGCGAGGAGTGTGACGGCCGAGGCCGTGGCGGCGAGAGCGGCCGCCGTGGTGAGCGCGCGGCGCCGGGTGGGTTCGGGCATGCGGGTCCTCCTGCGGGGAGCGAGTGGTGACTCCGCATGCCTACCGGGCGCTCCGGGAGGGGAAGAAATCATCCGGAACCGGTTGGCTGCGATCAGGACAATTGGCCACATGTCATGCAAGGTTGAACCAAGATGATCTTGCTGTGGCGGTGGCCCGCGCCGTGCCGGAACGGGAAATTCCTTGCCGGTACGGACGGGATCGCGGTGATCCTTCCCGGCGGTGGCCCCTTCGAGTGGCGCGGGTCACCGCGCAAGGCTGACGCGATCCGCAAACCCGCCCCCACGCCTGACTCCCTGCTACTCTGCGATGTCGTTCGAGCACGTTGAGTAACTGTCAGGGGTGTGCGCGTGAAGGTCGTCTGTGTCGGAGGCGGGCCCGCGGGCCTGTACCTCGCCATCCTGCTCAAGCGGCAGCACCCGTCCCACGACGTCACCGTCCATGAACGCGACCCCGAGGGCTCGACCTACGGCTGGGGCGTCACCTACTGGCGCGGACTGCTCGACCGGCTGCACGCCCACGACCCCGAGTCCGCGCGGGCGATCGAGGCGAGCTCGGTGCGCTGGAACCAGGGCGTGGCGCACATCCGCGGCCAGGTGGCCCGCCAGCCCGGCGACGAGGGGCACGGCATCGGTCGCCACCGCCTGCTCGAGATCCTCGCCGGGCGCGCCCGCTCCCTCGGCGTACGGCTGGAGTTCGCCAGTGAGGTCGCGGCCACCGCCCTGCCGGAGGCCGACCTGGTCGTGGCGGCCGACGGCGTCCACAGCGCGCTGCGCGCCCGGCACGCCGGCCACTTCGGCACCCGGCTCGAAGAGGGCCGCAACCGCTACGCCTGGCTCGGCACCACCAAGGTCTTCGACGCCTTCACCTTCGCCTTCGTGGAGACCGCGCACGGCTGGATCTGGGCCTACGGCTACAAGTACGGCGACGACCACAGCACCTGCGTCGTGGAGTGCGCCCCGGACACCCTCGCCGGTCTCGGCCTGGACCGGGCGGACCGGGGCAAGGGGCTCGCGCTGCTGGAGAAGCTCTTCGCCGGCGTACTCGACGGGCACCCCCTCATCGACCGCTCACCGGTGGGCGGCGGCGCGCCGTGGCCGGCCTTCCGCACCCTGACCAACCGCACCTGGCACCACGGCAACCTCGTCCTGCTCGGCGACGCCGCCCACACCACCCACTACTCCATCGGCGCGGGCACCACCCTCGCCCTGGAGGACGCCATGTGCCTCGCCGGCTCCCTGCGCCGGCACGCCTCCCTGCCCGAGGCCCTGACCGCCTACGAACTGCAGCGCAGGTCCGAACTGCTCTCCGCACAGAGCGCCGCCCGCTACAGCGCCCAGTGGTACGAGAACCTGCCGCGCTACGCCGAACTGCCCCCGCACCGGATGTTCGCCCTGCTCGGCCAGCGCCACTCCCCGCTGCTGCCCCATGTCCCGCCGCAGCTCTACTACGGCATCGACAAGGCGGCCGGCCAACTGGAGGTGCTGCGCAGGCTCAAGCGCTGGCTGGGCCCCCGCGCCGCCCGCGCCCTGCACGCCCGGTCGGCGGCCGGCCGGCGCTGAGCGGAAAGACGTTGGTGAATGGCCATTCACCCGATAGGGTGAATTGTTATTCACCAACGTTGTCACGCCGCCCGCAGGAGCGCCGATGGACCAGCCGGCACCGACGTCCCAGCCCGGCACCGACGCCACGCCGCCCCGCCTGCGCGACCGGCTCACCATTCCGGTGCTGGCCTCGGGCGGCATCCTCATGGCCGTCATGCAGACGGTCGTCGTCCCCCTGCTGCCGGACCTGCCGCGGCTCACCGGGGCGTCGGCGGCCACCGTCTCCTGGACGGTCACCGCCACGCTGCTCTCCGGAGCGGTGCTCACCCCCGTGCTCGGCCGGGCCGGCGACATGTACGGCAAGCGGCGCCTGCTCATCGGTGCGCTCGCCCTGATGACCGCCGGCTCCGTGATGTGCGCCCTGTCCTCCGACATCCGCGTGCTCATCGCGGCCCGCGCCCTCCAGGGCGCCGCCGCCTCGGTCGTCCCGCTGTCCATCAGCATCCTGCGTGACGAACTGCCGCCGGAGCGCCGCGGCTCGGCGGTGGCGCTGATGAGTTCCACCGTCGGCATCGGCGCCGCCCTCGGCCTGCCACTGGCCGCGCTGGTGGTGCAGTACGCCGACTGGCACACCATGTTCTGGCTCACCAGCCTCCTCGGCGCGCTCGGCGTGACGGCGACCTGGTGGGCGGTCAGGGAGTCCCCGGTGCGCGAGCCCGGCCGCTTCGACTTCCTGGGCGCGCTGGGCCTGGCCGCCGCCCTCGTGAGCCTGCTGCTCGGTGTGTCGCAGGGTGGCCAGTGGGGCTGGGGCAGCCTCCGCGTCCTCGCACTGTTCCTCGCCGCCGCCGTGATCCTCGCCCTGTGGTGGTGGCACCAGCTGCGCACCGAGCGGCCCCTGGTGGACCTGCGCCTGGTCACCCGCCCCCGGGTGGGCCTGTCCCATGTGGCGGCCATGCTGACCGGATTCGCCTTCTACGCCAACTCGCTGGTGACCGCTCAGCTCGTGCAGGCGCCGAAGGCCACCGGGTACGGCCTCGGCCTGTCGATCGTCGCCACCGGTCTGTGCCTGCTGCCCGGGGGCGTCACCATGCTGCTCTTCTCGCCGCTGTCCGCCCGCATCTCCGCCTCCCGAGGCCCGCGCATCACCCTCGCCCTCGGTGCCGCCGTCATCGCCTGCGGCTACGCGCTGCGCATCGCCGACAGCCGCGACCTGTGGATGATCATCCTCGGCGCCACGGTGGTGGCGACCGGCACCACCCTCGCCTACTCCGCGCTGCCGACCCTCATCCTGCGCGCCGTCCCGGCCGCCCAGACGGCCTCCGCCAACGGCGTCAACGTCCTGATGCGCACCATCGGCCAGGCCACCTCCAGCGCCGCCGTCGCCGCCGTCCTCGTCCACCACACCAGCCTCGTCGGCCGTCTCCCGGTGCCCACCCTGCACGGCTACCTGCTGGCGTTCACGATGGCCGGCGCCATCGCCCTGGTCGCCTGCGCCGCGGCCCTGTCCATACCCGGCGACGGTCCCTCCGGCGGCACCCGGCGCGCCCGCGGTGCCACCCGGGGCGCCCGCGACGGGGCGATGGAGGGAGCATGAGTGCCGTGAGCACCCCATACGGCCGCCGCGCAGCCGCACCGGCGCCCCGCGGAACCACCACCGCGCCCTCCCGCGAAACCGCCCCCGCACGGCGCGACGCCGAGGCCACCAGGACGGCCATCCTCAAGGCCGCCCGGTATCTCCTGGCCCGGCACGCCCACGCCGACATCACCCTCAGGGCGGTCGCCGAACGGGCCGGGGTCAGCCCGCCGCTGATCCTCAAGTACTTCGGCAACAAGGACGCCCTCTTCGCCCGCGTGATGTCCTTCGACACCGACGCCGACGACCTGCTCGACGCGCCGGTGGAGGCGCTGGGCCGGCACATGGTCCGGCACGTCCTGGCCAGCCAGCGCGACCGCGGCGCCGACCCCCTGGTGCGGATCGCCTTCGCCCCCCTGCACGGCGACCACGGCGAGGTCCTGCGCGCCAACTTCCGCGCCCAGGTGACCGAACGCCTCGCCGCCCGGCTCACCGGCCCCGACCGGGGACTGCGCGCCGAACTCGCCGTCGCGGGCCTGCTCGGCCTGGGCGTGATGTACGGCGTCGCCCGCGGTCCGCATCTGCGGGGGACCGACCTCGACGCCATCGCCGACCGTTACGGCCCTCTCGTCCAGGCACAGTTGACGCCCCGGGCCTGACCCCCGCGGCCCGAGGCGTCCGGCGCCGTGCCTCCCCGGAACCACCCGGTCCGGCGCCCCGGGAGGCCGGATGACAGACTGGGCGGTATGGACGAACGCGTGATGGACAGGTCGGGACAGTGGGCGTCGGTCGTCGGACTCGGCACCTGGCAGCTCGGCGCGGACTGGGGCGAGGTCGACGACAAGGAGGCCCTGTCCGTCCTGGAGGCGGCGGCCGAGTCCGGCGTCACCTTCTTCGACACGGCCGACGTGTACGGCGACGGGCGCAGCGAGGAGACCATCGCCACCTTCCTGCGCAGCCGGCCCGACCTGCATGTGCTCGTGGCCGGCAAGATGGGCCGCCGGGCCGAGCAGCTCCCGGAGAACTACGTCCTGGACAACTTCCGCGCCTGGAACGACCGGTCCCGCCGCAACCTCGGCGTCGACCGCATCGACCTGGTGCAGCTCCACTGCCCGCCCACCCCCGTGTACTCCTCCGACGAGGTGTTCGACGCCCTCGACACCCTGGTGGAGGAGGAGCGCGTCGCGGCGTACGGCGTGAGCGTGGAAACCTGCGCCGAGGCGCTGACCGCGATCGCCCGGCCGAACGTGGCGAGCGTGCAGATCATCCTCAACCCGTTCCGCATGAAGCCCCTCCTCGAGGTGCTCCCGGCGGCCCGCGAGGCGGGCGTCGGCATCATCGCGCGCGTGCCGCTCGCCTCCGGCCTGCTGTCCGGCAAGTACACCAAGGACACGGTCTTCGCCGCCGACGACCACCGCACCTACAACCGGCACGGCGAGGCCTTCGATCAGGGGGAGACCTTCTCCGGCGTCGACTACGCCACCGGCGTCGAGGCGGCCGCCGAGTTCGCCGCGCTCGCCCCCGAGGGCTTCACCCCGGCCCAGCTCGCGCTGCGCTGGATCATCGAGCAGCCCGGCGTGACAACGGTCATCCCCGGCGCCCGCAACCCGGAGCAGGCCCGCGCCAACGCGGCCGCGGCCAAGCTGCCGGCCCTGTCCGCGCGGACGCACGACGCGATTCGCGAGCTGTACGACCGACGCGTCCGGGAACAGGTCGAACACCGCTGGTAGGCACGGCGAAACCGTCCGTTTGAACGAACCTTCACCCGGTTAAACGGATCGCATGACTCAGGAGGGGCGGCGCACGGGCCGCGACGAGACCGAGGAGGAGCGGGCCGACCGGATGTGGGGTGAACTCATCCAGGAGGTCCGCGTCGCCCAGACGGGCGTGCAGATCCTGTTCGGCTTTCTGCTGACCGTCGTCTTCCAGCCGAAGTACGCCACGCTGGCCGGGACCGACCGGCTCATCTACATCGTGACCGTCGTCCTGGGCGCCTGCGCGACCGGCGCCCTCATCGGCCCGGTGTCCCTGCACCGCCTGGTCTCCGGGCGGCGGGTCAAGCCGCAGGCGGTGCGTATCGCCTCCCGGCTGACCTTCGTCGGGCTCGTCCTGCTGCTCGCCACGATGACCTCCTCGCTGCTGCTCGTCCTGCGGGTCGCCACGCACGACGGCTATGTCCCCTACCTGGTCACCGCCGTGGTCGTCTGGTACCTGGTGTGCTGGTACGGGCTGCCCCTGTGGGCACGCCGCCGGCACACCGGCCGCAGCGACGACTGACCGGTCAACCGGCGGTCCGCGCCGCCAGGGCCGCCAGCCGGCGGTCGTGCGCCCTGCTGAGCAGCAGCAGCGACAGCACCGCCCCGATCAGCGCGCAGAACATGTCCCACTGGGTGTCCCAGACATCGCCCTGGGTGGCGAGGAACGCGTCCGCGCCGTGCCCGCCGATCTCGGCGGCCGCCCACTCCAGCAGCTCGAAGCAGGCGCTGAAGGCGAGACAGGCGCACACGGTGAGGGGGGCCAGCCAGCGGCTGCCGCGCAGCGGAGAGGTGCGTACGAGCAGTTCGCGCACCAGGACGGCCGGGACGAAGCCCTGCATCAGGTGCCCGAAACGGTCGTAGGGGTTGCGGGAGAGGCCGAAGGCGTCCCGCACCCAGTCGCCCAACGGCACCTGCGCGTACGTGTAGTGGCCGCCGACGGCGAGTACCAGCGCGTGCGCGGCGAGCAGCCCGTACAGCAGCCCGGTCAGCGGGAAGCGCCGCCGGACCAGCACCACCAGGGGCAGCCCGGCCAGCGCCCAGAACGTCTCCAGGAACCAGGTGGTGCGGTCGCGCACGTCCCACGCCGACACGGCGAGGCCCACGGCCACCACGCCCGCGAACAGGGCGGGCGGCACACGGCGTGACGCGGGAAGCGGGGCGGGGCGCGCTGCGGTCATGGCGGGGCTCCTTGCCGGAGGAGTCGTGGACGACGAAGGAGCCCCATCGTGCGGCCGGCGCGCCGGCGCGGACATGAGTACGGCTACTCAGGGGCGCCCCGGCCCATGACTCAGCCGGCGGTCGTCCGCCCGCTCGGCCGGCCACCCCGCCCGGCCGCCGCTCAGCCCGTGGAGAGGATCTCCGCCAGCAGCTCGTCCACCTGGACCTCCTCCTGCCCGGGCGGGACCACTTCCCGGGTCTGGTGCAGGAACGCGGCGACCGCCGGCGCCCAGGCGTACACCACCGCGTGGTGGCGGCCGCCGTCGGCCCGGTAGTCGCCGAGGAACTCCATGCGCAGCTCCCGCCACCGCCCGGCGGAGACCGGACGCAGCCGGACGTCGCCGACGCCCACCGGGCCGGTCAGCCCGTCGGAGAGCATCTCCCGGTCCAGCCGCCACCGGGCCAGCACGCGGCCGTCGTGGCCGAACGCGGCGGTGACGGCGAACGGGTCCCCGGCGTCATAGCTCAGATGGGCGAGCACCGGACACCGGGCGGTGCCCTCCGCCTGGAGCTGCACCACCAGGGTCTTGTGCACGAAGCGGTTCACCAAGGTCCTCCGGAAGCAATCGGCGTAGGGACCTCTAGTACCCCGTACAGGCCTGAAATGCTCACCCTTACGGCTCAATCCGCAGCGCCTCCGTTTCCGCCCTCCCGCTTTCGCCCTCCCGGGTCAGCCGAACTCCTCGCGCAGGGCGGGCAGCAGGGTCTTCGCCGACCAGTCCAGGAACTCCGGCTGCGAGTCGCCGCCGATCTGCACCAGGGCGACCTCTCCGAACCCGGCCTCGGCGTACGGCCGTACGGCCTCGACGAACGCGTCCGGGTCGTCGCCGCAGGGGATGGCGGAGGAGACGTCGTCGGTGGTCACGAACTGGGTCGCGGCCTCGAAGGAGTCGGGGTGCGGCAGCTCGGCGTTCACCTTCCAGCCCAGGCCGAACCAGCGGAACTGGGCGTGCGCCCGCTTCACCGCGGCCTCCCGGTCGGGGTCGTAGCACACCGGCAACTGGCCCACCCGGGGCTTGCCGGTGCCGCCGTGCCGGTCGAAGGCCTCCAGCAGCCCCTTCTTCGGCTCGGTGGCGATGACCAGGTCGGCGAGGTGCCCGGCGAGCTTGCAGGACTGTTCGCCGGAGACGGCGAGGCCGATCGGCGGCGCCTGGTCCGGCAGGTCCCACAGCCGGGCCGACTCCACGTCGTAGTGCGTGCCGTGGTGGGTGACGTGGCCGCCCTCCAGCAGCGCGCGGATGATCTCCACCGCCTCCTCCAGCATCTCGTGGCGCACGTCCACCGGGGGCCAGCCGCCGCCCACCACGTGCTCGTTGAGGTTCTCGCCCGCGCCCAGCCCGAGCCGGAACCTGCCCTCGGACAGCAACTGCATCGTCGCCGCCTTCTGCGCCACCACGGCGGGGTGATAGCGGACCAGGGGGCAGGTCACGTAGGTCATCAGCGGGATCCGCGACGTGGCCTGCGCCGCGGCGCCGAGCACGCTCCACGCGTACGGGGCGTGGCCCTGGGAACGCAGCCACGGGAAGTAGTGGTCCGAGGTCACCGAGAAGTCGAAGCCGGCCTCCTCGGCCCGCACCAGGTGGTCCACCAGGTCCCGGGGGCCGGCCTGCTCGGTCATCATCGTGTATCCGATTTGCACCATACGACGCGAGTCCCCGGGCTGCCGGAGCGAAAACGGCCGGTGCCGCCGGTCAGTCCCCCGGCGCGCGGAAGGTCCCCAGGAAGGTCTTCAGCGCGATGGTGCCGGCGGAGTCGCCCCAGTCCGCGGCCGGTGTGGTGTACCGCAGCGAGAAGCCGCGCCCGCCGCCCAGGAGGAAGCCCCGCCCCAGGGTGTGCGTACGGGCGGCCCCGGAGCCGGCCACCCATTCCAGGTCTGCCGCCCGGTGCGTGCGGTAGGTGAGGGCCCGCACGGTGCCGATCCGGTGGTAGCCGGGGAGCCGTGCCAGCGCCGGTTCGACCTCGTCGCGCCAGACGGCGACCGGGTCCGGGCCGACCCGCTCGCTGTAGGTGACGGCGAGCGTGGGGGAGGCGCCGCCGGGGCCGAAGGTGACGCGGTAGGCGTGGTCGGCCGCGCGCGAGGTGGCCAGGCGCTTCCAGTCGGCCGGCAGAGCCACGGAGAAGCCTTCCGGGGCGGAGTAGCGCCGGTAGCCGGCCGGCAGGGCGGGGGAGCTGCTCGGGCCCGGGCTCGCACCGGGGCCGGCGCCGCCGTCGCCGGTGCGGCCGGGCGGCGGGACGGCCGTGGCGGTGGTCCGGGCCGGGGCGGCCGCGGTGGTGGTGCCCGGCAGCCGGTGGGTCACGGCCAGCACGGCGACCGCGACGGTGACGACGGTCAGCGCGGTCCCGGCCACCAGCAGCCGCCTGCCCGGAGCCGGCGCGGCGTGCCGCACGGCCGCGTAGGCGTCGCGCAGCCGGGGCGCGGGCGCGGGGCACCGGTCCGCGTCGGAGTCCTCGTCGAGGGCCCGGACCAGGGCGTCCCGGACGACGCCCCGGTTGAGCCGCTCACGGGAGTTCTTGCGCAGCAGGCCCTGGACGGCCTGGGTGAGGGGGCCGGTGCGCAGCGGGGTGCGCACCGGCAGCCGGTCCACGGCCCGCAGGGTGGCGTCGGGCCGGCCGCGGTCGCGGAAGGGCGGACGCCCCTCGACCATCGTGTAGAGGATCGCGCCGAGCGCCCACAGGTCGGCGGCCGGTCCGACGCGCTCGTCGCGGGCCTGTTCCGGCGAGGCGTACGACGGCGCCGTGAGCCGCGGGGCCAGTGTGGTGCCCGCCAGCCCGAACCCGGCCACCAGGACCGGTCGGCCGTCCCGGACGAAGACCTGGCCGGGGCTCAGCTCGCCGTGGGTGATGCCCTCGTCGTGCGCCGCCTGGAGGACGTCGAGGATGTCCAGGCCGAGCCGTGCCGCCCGGACCGGGTGGAACGGGCCCTCCCGGTCCAGGAGTTCGCCGAGCGGCGTGCCCTCGATCCGGTCCGTGACCGTCCACAGGGTGCCCGCCTCCACGACGGCGTCGACGACCGGGGCGACCCGCCCGGGGCACAGCAGCCGCATGATCTCGGAGGTCCGCATCACCCGGGCCGTGGCGCGCCGCACGGTGTCCGCGTCGGCGGTGTCCGGCAGTTCGGTCCGCGCCATCAGCCGGGGCCGGCCGGACGTCACGTCCTCGGCGGGCCACCACAGCCGGTTCGTCTCGCGGGCGGAGATCTCGAGCAGCCGGTACCGGCCGGCGATCAGCCCGTGTGCGGAGACGTGCGCCTTGACCATGGTCATCCCTCGCTGAAACCCCTGACTCGACTTGCCCAGAGGTACGCGGGGTGCGCCGGGGTGCGTTCAAAGGATCCGCGACTCCGGCCCCGTTCCTGCCTTTTATTCAACGCGTCGACAGGGGCGGGCGGTTTACGAAGGCGGCACGCGGCCGGACATCGACCTGTGGGTTACCGACGGTAGACGCCCGGCTGTACAGCGCGTTCGCCGGCCGCGTCGGGGGGTTCCGCCCCGGGCAGGCGACGAGTTCAGAGCAGTCCGAAGCGGTCCGCCCAGCCGAAGAGCTCCCCGGGCGCCGCGTTGCCCCCGCACACCACGAGGCCGAGCCGGGCTCCGTCGCCGACGCGGTCCAGCACCAGCCGCGCCGCCGGAAGCAGACAGCCGGCGGCCGGTTCGGTCCACAGCTTGGCCCGGTCGGCGAGGTCCAGGCAGCCCCGCACCGCATCCCGGTCCGGCACCACCAGGACCTCCTCGACCAGCGCCGACACATGGTCGTACGTCAGCCGCGACACGGAGGGCGCGCTCAGCGTGGTGACGAGCGAGGACACCGGCACCTGCCGGGGACCGCCCGCCCGGAGCGCACCGGACATGGCCTCGGCTCCCTCCGTCTCCACGCCCCACACCCGTACTCCCGGGCAGCGGGCGCGCAGCGCGGCCGCCACACCGGCGATCAGACCGCCGCCGCCCACGCTGACCAGGACGTCCGTCGGCCCGTCGGAGCCGGCGGTGTCCTCGGCCAGCTCCAGTCCCACCGTGCCCTGCCCGGCGATCACGACCGGATCGTCGAACGGGTGGACCAGGGTCAGCCCCTCGTCCCGCAGGTCCATCACCAGCTCGAATGCGCTGTCCATGCCGTCGGTCAGCCGCACCGACGCCCCGGCCGCCTCAACCAGCCCGATGGACCGCGCGGGCGCGGTGCGCGGCATGACCACGGTCGCCTTCACGTCCAGGGCCGCCGCCATCTCCGCGACCGCGATTCCGTGGTTGCCGCCGCTGACCGCCACCACGCCGGCCGCGCGCTCGGCCTCACTCAGCGACAGCAGTTTGGCCGTCGCGCCGCGCGCCTTGAACGATCCGGTGCGCTGCAGCAGTTCGAGCTTGGCGGTGACCGGGACGCCGAGCAGGTCCGTGAGTCCGGGGCTCGGCACGGTCGGCGTCCGTACGACGTGGCCGGCGATCCGCCGTGCGGCGGCTTCGATGTCCGGGAGGCCGGTCAGGCTGGTCAAGGTCGTTCACCTTCCCGGCGCGGGCTTGGGAACCGCGCCGTCGGCACCCTGACCCGCGGACACGCGCGAGGTCAACTCTCAGAGATCGCGGTCCACCAGGTGGTCCAGCAGGCCGAGCAGTTCCCCGGCGGCGCCCGCGGCCGCCGGGAGTCCGCGGACCAGCTCCCGGGCCACGGCCGTGTGCGCGCGGGCCTCGGCCAGCGCCGCCGCCCGGCCGCCCGCCTCCTCGATCAGCGCGGCCGCCTCCTCGGCCCGCCCCGCCGGACCCAGCAGCGCCGGCAGGTGACGGGCGGCGGGGGAGCCGAGGGCGAACAGCACCGGGAAGGTCTTCTTGCCCTCCCGCAGATCGCCGCCCACGGGCTTGCCGGTGACCTCCGGGTCGCCCCAGATGCCCAGTACGTCGTCCACGAGCTGGAAGGCGATGCCCAGGTGCCGTCCGGCCCGGTCCAGCGCGGTGACGGCCTGCTCCCCGGCCCCGCCGAGCGCGGCGCCCAGCGCGGCGGCGCAGCCGAGCAGCGCGCCCGTCTTGTGCTCCGCCATCGCCCGGTACTCCCCGGGTGTCACCCGCTCGGGGCCGGCGCAGGGCCGCGTGGCGAACAGCAGGTCGTCGGCCTGCCCGCGCACCAGGTCGGCCAGGGCGGCGGAGAGCAGCCGTAGGCCGCCCGGGCCGCCGGGCGCGGCGGCCAGCGTCTCCACGGCCAGCGCGAACAGGGCGTCCCCGGCGAGCACCGCCGGACCCGTGCCGTACGCCTTCCACACCGCGGGGCGGCGCCGCCGGGTCGCGTCGCCGTCCATGATGTCGTCGTGCAGCAGTGAGAAGGCGTGCACCAGCTCCACCGCGACCGCCGCCGGGACCCCGGCCCGTCCGTCGGCACCCGCCGCCTCGGCGCCGAGCACCGCGAGCGCCTGGCGCACCCCCTTGCCGCCCGGCGCGGCGGCGGGCGCGCCGCCCACCTCGCACCAGCCGAAGGAGTACGCGGCCATCTCGGCCACCCAAGGGTGCAGCCGCCCCACCGCCTCCGCCAGGGCCGGACGCACCAGCGCCCGGCAGCGGTCGAGGGTGCCCACGGCCGAGGGCGGTGCCTGCACCGCCGGAGAGGGGCCGCTCACCGTACGGCCTCCGTGTCCAGGCCGAACTCCCGCTGCGCCCGGGTCACCATCTCCCGCGCGTGCCGCAGCCCGGCGCGCTCCAGCACCCGGGCCAGGTCGGCGAGTTCGGCCGCCGTCCCGGCGCGGTCGCGGCCCAGGCGGGCCAGCGACTTGGCGAGGCCGAGCCGGGACAGCGCCTCGCCGCGGGGCTCGCTCATCGCCCGGAACTCCTCCAGGGCCAGCTCGTACAGCTCCCGTGCCTCGGCGTAACGGCCCGCGCGGTAGAAGACGTTGCCGCGCATCTTGTGGTTGTAGGCGAGCGCGCTGGTGAGGTTCATCGCCCGGCAGGTGGTCTCCGCCCGGGAGAGCAGCTCCAGGGCCCGCTCGGTGTCGCCGTCGCGGACCGAGACGATGTCGGCCAGGCCGCGCAGCGCCCAGGCGTGGCCGCGCCGGTCCTCGGCCCGCTCGGCTATCTCCGCCGCCTCCTCGAACAGCGCGTACGCCCGGTCGTGGTCGCCGGTGTTGCGGTGCATCTGCGCGATGCCCTCCAGCGCCCACACGGTGTGCCGGGCCTCTCCGCGCCTGCGGGCCTCGGCGAGCAGCTGCTCGTGCAGCCGGCCGACCGCCTCGTAGTCGCCCTGGATGCGCCCGGTCTCCGCGAGACCTGCCAGCGAGTAGCCGCGGACCACGACGTCACCGCCCCGCTCACCGAGTTCGGCCGCGAGCCCCAGCAGCCGCCACGCCAGCGGGAACGCCCCGCGCTGCCGGGCCAGGGTGCCGCCGCTCCACAGCGCCCACGCCATCGCGGCCGTGTCACCCGCGTCCCGGGCGGCGCGGTAGCTCGCCTTCCAGGCCCGGTCGGCGTCCCGCACCCGGCCGAGCCGCCGGTGCGCCTCGGCGACGGCGAGCCCGCAGCGGGCCGCCTCGCCCGGCAGGCCGGACCGCTCTGCCTCGCGCAGCCGCTCGGTGCCCTCGGCCAGTACGTCGACCAGCGAGGAATTCACGGACAGGGTGGTCAGGGCGCCCTGGTACTCCGGGGCGAAAGCCTTGCCGTACATGCATGCCCTTCTGTACACGACGTGTATACACGGTGTGTATAGCACGCCGGAATGGTGCCCCGGCCCGCAGGCCGGGGCACGGTCTGTCGTGGGTCAAGACGCCGGTACGCGGGGCGGGGTTGCCCGTGCGGCGCAGATCACTTCACGGGGCGTCAGTGCTGCTGTGCCTTCTGCGGCGTCGCCTCGCTGGGCCGCACCACGACGAACCCCTCGCCCTGGAGCATCAGTTGCACCGCCTCGCCCGAACCGCCGCGCAGCATCGAGCCGAGGGACTGCGAGCGGTGCAGCGAGGTCTGCAGGTGCGCGGTCCAGCCCACCACCGCGTCGGTGTCGACGTACACCGGCTGCTGCGCCGAGACGGGTATCACCAGCGGGTTGCCCTCGCAGACCAGGCCGAGCCGGCCCTGTCCGCTGAACACGCTGTTGAACAGGCCGCCGCCGGCGATGCCCGAGCCCTTCACGGTCTTGATCTCGTAGGACAGCGAGGCGTCGAAGCACAGCACGTTGCGGCCGTTGACGGTGAACAGGTCGCCCGGCTCGACGTCGACGATGAAACAGTTCTGCGCCTCGTGCGCGAACCAGACCTCGCCCTGGCCGCGCACCGCCATCAGGGGCAGCCCCTCGCCGGTCACGGCGCGCTTGAGCATCCCGCCGACACCCTGGCCCTTGCGCTCGAACTGGAGGCTGCCCCGGTGGGCGATCATCGCGCCCTGGCGGGCGTGCATCTCGCCGTTCACCGCGTACTTGATGCACTTGGCGTTCTCGACGGTCATGCCGGCCTCGACGGCCGGCCGCACCACGTGCTCACTGGAAAAGAGGGAACCCTTCATGCGGTGCATGGTGTCCCGGACGCACTCGTTCCGCCAAGATCACGGCGCGTGCCCGCCCGGCCAGCGGGTCCCCTCGCCGGTCCCGGCTCCTGTCACTGCCTCAGGTCCCGCTCCCCGGCGGCCGGGACGCGCAGGGCCTTGCCCGTGCCCTTCCCGGTGCTCCTGCCGCAGAACGCCGACTCCAGCGCGCCCGCCAGTGTGCCGAGCACCTTGGCGTTGTTGGAGGTGTTGGCGGCCGCCGTGAGAGTGCGCTCGCCGTCCTGCGAGGCGAACGCGTAGGTGTAGAAGCCCTGGACGGCGCCCGTGTGCCCGTACACCGAGACGCCGCAGGACAGGTCGCGCCGGCGCAGCCCGAGCCCGTACGACGTGGTGGCGTCGACCCGGGTGAAGCGCTCCATCTCCGCGAGCCGGGCGGCGGAGAGCAGCTTGCCGCGCAGCAGGGCGGAGTAGAAGGTGTTGAGGTCCCTGGCGCTGGAGATGAGCGCGCCCGCGCTCTGCGCCCAGGACACCGTCTGGTCCGTCGCGTCGACCAGTTTCCCGCCGGCGGTGTCCGGGGTGAGGTAGCCATGGGCGTGCCGGCCCGGAATCTTGGTGTCCGGGTGCACGTAGAACGTGTCGCGCAGCCCGAGCGGGGTGATCAGCCGCTTCTCGTAGGCGCTGCGCACGGACGTGCCGGTGAGCTTCTCGATGAGCAGGCCGGCGACGACGTAGTTGGTGTTCGAGTACGAGTAGGCGGCGCCGGGCGCGTTGGTGCGGGGCTTCTTCAGGGACAGGGCGACCAGGTCGCGGTAGCCGAAGACCTTGTCGCGGACCGCCTCGAAGCCGGAAACGCTCTTGGCGAACATGTCGTTGCTGTAGTCGTACAGGCCGCTGCGGTGGCTCAGCACGTGCCGGACCGTGATGCGGTCGTCCGGCAGCAGCTTCGGCAGGTACCGGTTGACCGGGGCGTCCAGGTCCAGCTTGTGCTCGTCGGCCAGCTGCAGCAGGACGACGGCGGAGAAGGACTTGGTGACGCTGCCGATGCGGAACCGGTCCGCGACGCTGATGCCCTGACGGGTGCTCCGGTCGGCGAAGCCCCGGGTCACCAGGTACGAGTCGTCGCCGTCGTCGACGCGCGCCAGCGCGCCCGGGGCGCCCTGGTCCACCGCCGAGTGCAGCACCGCGTCCAGGCCGCCGACATCGGGTGCGGGCAGCGCCGTCGCCGCCGTCCGGGCGTCCGCATCCGGAGTCGCGGCCCGCGCCGGGACCGTGAGCAGCGACAGGACCGCCGCTCCGAGTACCGCGCCCCTGCCGACCCTTGCTGAGACCATCCGGCTCCACTCCCGTCCTGGCGGTTAGCGATGCGACATCGGTCACATTCCGGCCTGGAACCTAGGGGATGGCGGCAACGTCTCCACAGTCGACACACAGTTGGTCATCTCGCGATCACCCTGTGGCAGGCATTTGCAAAGGATTGCCATAGAAGAGTGCGAAATGGATCATTCCGCCTTTACGTGTGCATGACTGATCCATAAGGGTTGCTTCCGGGGCCCGACCAGCCCCCGTGGTGCTCAACTCCGCCACGTCTCAGGGCGGTTGGGACACCTGCCGCCTTCGAACGAAGGAACCCTGATCAGATTGCGTAGACCGCACATACGCACCGCGGCGATCGCCGTCGCGGTGGCGACCGCTGCCACGGGTCTGGCCGGTACGGCCTTCGCGGGTCCCTCCACCGGTGGGGAGCGCTCCGCCGCGTCCACCGCCACGACCGCCACGGCGGTGGTGAAGGCGGCGCAGGCCGCGGCCTTCGCCCACACCGCGGCGACGGGGGTCGCGCAGGGCGACGAACTGCACGCCCAGGACGTGCTCGTCGACCCCGAGGGCGCGCGCCACGTGCGTTTCGTCCGCACCCACGACGGGATGCCGGTGCTCGGCGGCGACCTCGTCGTCCACCTGGACCGGCGGCTGGCCTACACGGGGGTCACCAGCGCGGCCCCGCACGCGGTCAAGCCCGTGGCCGCCAAGCCCGAGCTGACGGCCGCCCAGGCCGCGGCCAAGGCGGCCCGCGCCGCCGAGGGCGAGGCCGGCGACGCCGAGCTGGTGGTGGACGCCCGCGCCGGCTCCGCCGCCCTCGCCTATCAGGTCACGGTGACCGACAACGGCACCTCCAACACCGTCGTCGTCGACGCCGTCACCGGCAAGGTGCGCAGCAACACGCCCGACGCCGACGAGTTCCTGTCGCCCAAGCTGCTCGGCGCGCTGCGCAAGAGCGGCGAGACGGCCGACCCGGCCACCGGCATCGGCTCGACCACCGGGTCCGGCCTGACCGGATGGGGCGCCTCCGGTGTCACGCACTACCCGGCGACCGCCAAGGGCACCGGCAAGACCCTCTTCGTGGGCAGCGTCGGTCTGACCACCACGGCCACCTCGCGCGGCCACTACCAGCTCAAGGACCCGAACCGGTACGGCACCGAGACCCGCGACGCCAAGGGCCGGGAACTCCAGTCCTTCGGCTCGGGCACGAAGTTCACCAACACCACCAACGTGTGGGGCAACGGCAAGACCTCCAGCCGGGCCACGGCCGCCGCCGACGCCCAGTACGGCATCACCAAGACGTTGGACTTCTACAAGAAGACCTTCAACCGCAAGGGCATAGCCAACAACTCCAAGGCCGCCCGCGGAATGGTCCACTGGGGCAGCAAGGTCGGCAACGCCTTCTGGGACCCGGCCTGCACCTGCATGCTCTACGGCGACGGTGACGGCCAGGTCTTCAAGAAGCCGCTCGTCGTCCTCGACGTCACCGGCCACGAGCTGACCCACGGCGTGGTGGAGGCGACCGCCGACCTGCAGCCCACCTTCGTCGACAGCAGGGGCAACCAGTACGGCGAGCCCGGTTCGCTGAACGAGTCGCTCGCCGACATCTTCGCTTCAAGCGTCGAGTTCTACGCCAACAACGCCAAGGACACGCCGGACTATCTGATCGGCGAGAAGATGGGCCTGGACCAGAAGTTCCTGCGCCGCCTCGACCACCCCTCGCTCGACAAGCTCGAGGGCACGATCGACTACTGGACGAAGGACACGTACTTCACCGAGGTGCACGCCGGTTCCGGCGTTTCCTCGCACGCCTACTACCTCCTCGCGGAGGGCAGCGGCACGAAGACGATCGGCGGCGTGAAGTACAACTCGCCGACCTACCGCAACGCCTCCACGGTGACGGGCATCGGCCGCACCAAGGCCACCGCGATTTTCTACCGGGCGCTGACCCGCTACATGGTCTCGACCACCGACTTCCACGACGCGCGCGTCGCGACGCTGAAGGCGGCCAAGGACCTCTACGGCTCGACCAGCACCGAGTACAAGACGGTGGACAAGGCCTGGGCCGCGGTCAACGTGACCGCCGCCAACACCCCGGCCGTCCGCCACTGACGGACGTCCGCACCCCGCACCACCGGATGCCCCGCCCCGCGCGGGGCATCCGCACGTCCGGGCGCCCCGCCGGCCGAGGTGGCGGACCGGCGGCTGCGGCGGGACCATGACGTGCGTGGCACACGCAGACACGTCCCGGACGCTCCGTCCGGAGCCCGGCGGGTCCGCCGGGGCCGAGGAGCCCGCCCGGTGACCGGCCGGGCCGCCCGAGGCCGCCGCCTGGCCGCCGCTCTGCTGCTCACCCTCGCCTGCCAGTGGGCGCCCGTACGGGCCGCGACCGGGCCGCCCGCACCCACCGGCGGGGCCGGGCAGGTCGTCACCTGGGCGGCGAGCGCCGACCGCCTCGGCGAGGGCGCCGCCGGCCGCGGCTACCGGCTGATCGTGCACACCAGCGTGGCGGGCAGCGGCCTGCGCGTCCGCCTGTCCAACGCCTTCGGCGACCGCCCCCTGACCCTGGACAGCGTCCGGGCCGGCCTGCGGCTCAGGGGCGCGGCGCTCGTCCCCGGCAGCGACCGTCCGCTCACCTTCCGCGGCTCCAGAGCGGTCACCCTGCCCGCCGGCACGGTCGCGTGGAGCGACCCGCTGCCCGGGAACGTCCCGGCGGGGTCCGATCTCGCCGTCAGCCTGCACACCCCCGACGCGGCCGGCCCGGCGACCGGGCACGCGCTGGCGATGCAGACGTCGTACGTCGGCCAGGGCGACCACACCGCCGAGACCAGCGGCGCGAACTGGGCCCGGCCGACCGGCTCCTGGTGGTACCTGGACGCCGTCTCCGTACGGCCCGAGGACCCCGCCACCGGAGCCGTGGTGGCGCTCGGCGACTCCCTCACCGACGGCTGGCAGTCCACCCCGGGTCTCGACCGGCGCTGGCCCGACTACCTCGCCCGGCGCCTGCACTCGGCCCCGGCGTCCGTCAAGGGCGTGGCCAACGAGGGCATGTCCGGCAACAAGGTGCTCACGGACGACGCCGGGACCGGCGCCCTGCACCGGCTGGAGCGGGACGTCCTGACCCAGCCCGGGGTGCGCACCGTCCTGCTGTTCGAGGGAGTGAACGACCTCAAGGCCCACACCGGGGTCACCGCCGCCGACCTGATCGCCGGCTACCGGACGATCGTCCGTCGCGCCCACGCGGCCGGGCTGTGCGTGGTCGGCGCGACCATCGGTCCCTTCGAGGGCTGGTCCGAGTGGGACCCGGCCGCCGAGGCCGTGCGCCAGGAGGCCAACCGGTTCATCCGCACCGGCGGCGAGTTCGACGCGGTCGCCGACTTCGACCGCGTCCTGCGCAGCCCCCACGTGCCCCGGCGCCTGCTGCCCGCCTTCGACAACGGCGACCATCTGCACCTCGACGACGCGGGCATGCGGGCCCTGGCCGGCGCCGTCGACCCGCGCACGCTCGAGTGCGCGCGCTGACCCCGGGCCCGGCCGCCCCGCCGTACGGGGCTCAGCGCAGCGTCTCGGCCCAGTCGGCCGGCACCCGCCCCGCCGGGCCCGGCACCGGCTGGTCGTCCGGGTGCGCGGCGGGCGGCGCCAGTTCGGGACCGTCGGTGTACAGCTCGCCCGTCCCGAAGTTCCAGAACCAGCCCTCGCCCGGCTCGAAGCTGCGGATCACCGGGTGCCCGGTCGCCTCGTAGTGGGCGGTGGCGTGCTTGGCGGGGGAGTCGTCGCAGCAGCCGATGTGACCGCAGGCCGCGCACCGGCGCAGATGGAACCACCACCCGCCGGCCGCGTCGCACTCCACACAGCCCGTGCCGCTCGGCGGGACGCTCGGGTCGATGGCGCTCCCGCCGCTCATGCTGCCTTCTCGGGGTTCGTCAGGGCGGACCGCTCCTCCGGTGTCCCGGCGGTCAGCGGCAGCAGCACCTGGAAACGGGTGTCGCCGGGCTCCGACTCGACGCGCAGGGTGCCGTGGTGCTTGTTCACCACGATCCGCCAGGAGATGTCCAGGCCGAGCCCGGTGCCCTGGCCGACCGGCTTGGTGGTGAAGAACGGGTCGAAGATCCGGCTCCTGATCTCCGGCGGCACCCCGGGCCCGGTGTCCCGGAACTCCACCAGCACCTGCTCGCCCTCAAGCGCGGTCCGCACGGTCAGCGTGCCCTGCCCGCCGGCGCCGTTCATGGCGGACACCGCGTTGTCGATGAGGTTGGTCCACACCTGGTTCAGCTCCGCCGGATAGCCGGGGACCTCCGGCAGCGCGGGTGCGTACTCCTTGACGACCTCGATGCGCGGACCGATCTTGCCGGACAGCATCAGCAGGGTGCTGTCGAGGAGTTCGTGCACACCGACGACCCGGTAGGGCGCCCGGTCCAGCTGCGAGTACTGCTTCGCGGCGTCCACGAGGTGCGAGATCCGGGTGGTCGAGTCCTCGATCTCGTCCATCAACAGCTCGGTCTCGACGGTGTAGTTGAGCCAGCCGACCGCCCCGGGCAGGATCTCCGCGTCCACGGCCGCCGCGACCTGCTCCAGCCAGTCCACGTCGAGCCCCGCCTGGACGAAGGTCGGCGCGAGCTGCCAGCCGTGGTCGATGCCGTGGTCCTCCAGCCAGTCGGTGAGCGCGTCCTCGCGGTCCGAGGCCTCAAGCGGGCTGAGCGCCGGCGCCTTGGCTACGCGCTCGGCGGTGCGCTCCTGGATCTCGATCAGGCTCGCCAGCGCGTCCCGGGAGAACGGGCCCTCGGCGATCACCGCGAGCTTGTGCCGCATCTTCGCGACCCGCTCCCGCAGCGTCGAGGTGGCCCGGACGGCGGCCGCCGCGGGATTGTTCAGCTCGTGCGTGAGCCCGGCCGACAACGAGCCGAGCGCCAGCAGCCGTTCCCGCTGCCCGATGGCCGCCTGGGTGCTCTTCGAGCCGAAGAACAGCCCCTCCAGCAGATGCGTGGCCATCGGGAACCACTCGCTCATGACCTCGGCGAAGGTGTCCGCCGGCAGGACGAAGAACCGCGTCGGCTCCGTCACCCGCATCGAGTTGTTGTACACCTGCCGCACCCGGTCACCCAGGTACGCCTGCATCGCGCCGGCGTACACCCCGCGCTGCGAGGTGCGGGACACCTCCACGTCGTCGCCGCCCACCCGCCGCGAGAGCACGACCGTGCCCTCGATCATCACGTAGAAGCAGGTGGCGGGGTCGCCCTCGGTGTAGACCGGGCCGGGCGGGAACAGCTCCACCCGGCCCTCGCCGCACAGCCGGCCGAGCTGCTCGGGCGTCAGCTTCTCGAACAGGAACAGGGAGCCGATCTCCCGCGGGCTGCACGGCACCGGCTGCCCGCTCACGACTGCTCCAGATACCGGTGGACGAGCATGACGGCCATGGCTCCCTCTCCGACGGCGGACGCGACCCGCTTGGCGGACTCGGCGCGGGCGTCGCCCGCCACGAACACGCCGGGGACGCTGGTCTCCAGGTGGTACGGCGGCCGGTCCAGCTCCCAGCCGGCCGGCGGCCGCCCGTCGGCGGTCAGGTCGGGCCCGGCCAGGATGAACCCGCGCTCGTCGCGCAGCACCGTCCCGCCCAGCCAGTCGGTCAGCGGGGCGGCGCCGATGAACACGAACATCCACTGGGCGTCGACGCGTTCGGTCTCCCCGCTGGACATGTGACGCAGCGTCAGCTGCTCCAGCCGGCCCGAGCCGTGCGCGGCGTCCACGACCGTGTGTGCGCGCACCGAGATGTTCGGCGCCTCGCCGATCTGCTGGATCAGGTAGTGCGACATCGACGCGGACAGGTCGGGCCCGCGCACCAGCAGCGTCACCGACTTGGCGAACCGGGACAGGTACATCGCCGCCTGGCCCGCCGAGTTGGCGCCGCCGACGATGTACACGTCGTGCCCCTGGCAGGAGGGCGCCTCGGTCAGCGCCGAGCCGTAGAACACCCCGCAGCCGGTGAGGTCGGTGCAGCCCTCGGCCCCCAGTTGCCGGTACTGCACGCCCGTCGCCAGGATGACGCTGTGCGCCGCGATCGCCGAGCCGTCCGCGAACCGCACGACGCGGGCCGCCCCGTTGACCTCCAGTCCCGTCACCTCGCGCGTGGTCAGGATCTCGGCGCCGAACTTGGCCGCCTGCCGCCGCGCCCGGTCGGTGAGCTGCCCGCCGGAGACCCCGTCGGGGAAGCCCAGGTAGTTCTCGATCCGGGAGCTCTGCCCGGCCTGCCCGCCGGTCGCGGACCTCTCCACGAGCACGGTCCGCAGACCCTCCGAGGCCCCGTACACGGCGGCGCCGAGGCCGGCCGGGCCGCCGCCGATCACCACCAGGTCGTAGAAGTCGGCCGTCGGTGTCGTCGCCAGGCCCACCCGCGCGGCCAGCTCGGGCGCCTCGGGCTCGACCAGGGCCGTCCCGTCGGGGGTGATCACCAGCGGCAGCCGCTGTCCGTCCTGCCCGGCCGCGGTGAGCAGCCGCCGCCCCTCGGGCTCCTCCACCGAGTACCAGCGGTACGGCACCTGGTTGCGGGCCAGGAACTCCCGCACGTCCGAGGATCGGGCCGACCAGCGGTGCCCCACGACCTTGGTGCTGGGCACCGGCTTGTAGGCGCTGGTACGCCACGCCTGGAGCAGGTCGTCCAGCACCGGGTAGAGCTTCTCCTCCGGCGGGTCCCACGGCTTGAGCAGATAGTGGTCCAGGTCCACGACGTTGATCGCGTCGATCGCCGCGTTGGTGTCCGCGTACGCGGTCAGCAGCACCCGACGGGCCCCCGGATACACGTCCAGGGCCTGTTCCAGGAAGTCGATGCCGTTCATCTGCGGCATCCGGTAGTCGGCGAGGATCACCGCCACCAGATCCCCGCGCAGCTTCAGCTCGCGCAGCGCCTCCAGCGCCGACTCGCCGGACTCCGCGCGCACGATCCGGTACGACTCGCCGTAGCGCCGCCTGAGGTCACGGGCGACGGCGCGGGAGACCCCCGGGTCGTCGTCCACGGTCAGGATGACGGTCCGCGCTGCGTCGGCGGCCTGTGTCATGCCTCTCCCACCCCGAGCGGTCGGATTCACGGACGGCGCCACGGGGGTCACCGCACGATTCCCGCCCATCGTATGTTCGATCGCCCGGCTTCGCTCCGGTATACGGCGAGGACGGGCCGGGCCCGCGGACAGCTCCTTGATCTGCTCCTTCGCGGGTAGGGAAAGGGCATGATCGGTACGGACCGATCGGCACGTGGGGGAGACTGGCCCCGCGGACGCGGACGACGAGGAGGCCCGAGGCATGACACGCCCGATCACGGCAGGGGTGGACGGTACGGAGGAGAGCCTGGCCGCGCTTGACTGGGCGGCCAGGGAGGCCGTGCGCCGGGGGCTGCCGCTGCGTGTGGTGCACGCCTGGCGCTACGCCGAGGCGCTCGCCACGGCCGACCGGGACACCCAGCACGGCTGGGTGTCCGAAGGGGTGCGGGAGGCCGTGCGCACCGTCGCCGGCCGGCACCCGGAGCTCGCCGTGGACGTGGACGTGCTCGAGGGCGGCGTCGCGGACGCGCTGACCGACGCGGCCGCCGGGTCCGAGCTGCTGGTGCTGGGCTCCCGCGGGCACGGCCCGGTGATGGGCTTCCTGCTGGGCTCGGTGGGCCGGCAGGTGATCGCCGAGACGGCCCGGCCCGTGGTCCTGGTGCGGGCCGGCGACCGGGCGGCGGCGGAGGCCGCCGGGCGGGACGTCGTGGTCGGCCAGCACGGCGGCCCGGAGGACAGCGCGGCCGCGCTGCGGTTCGCGTTCGAGACGGCGGCCGTGCGCGGTGCCACCGTCCGTGCGGTGCGCGCCTGGACGCTGCCGCCGGTCTTCGCCTACAGCCCGGGCTCGCTGAAGCTCCTGGACGAGGCGGGCGGCCTGGAGCCGTACGAGAAGCAGGCCCTGGCCGACGCGCTCGGCCCGTGGCGGGAGCGGTTCCCGCAGGTGCCCGTCGCCGAGCACGTCGAGATGGGCAGCGCGGGGCAGGTGCTGCTGTCGGTGGCCGGGCGGGCCCAGCTCATGGTCGTCGGCCGGCGGTCCCGCCGTACGGCCGTGGGCGCCCGGATCGGCTCGGTCGCGCACGGCGTGCTGCACCACGCCGAGTGCCCGGTGGCCGTGGTCCCGCACGAGTGACCTACTCCGGCGTCGTCGGCTCCAGGGTGGTGCGCGCCCTGGGCAGGACGTTGTCGATGTAGTCGGCGACGGCGGTGTCCAGGCCGATGTCGTGCTGGGCCCGTTCCGACAGGTACCAGCGGTGCTCCAGCAGCTCGTGGTAGATCTCGGCCGGGTCCATGGAACCGCGCAGCCCGAACGGCACGGCGCGCACGGTGGGCCGGAACACGTCCCGCACCCAGCGGTGGGCGAGCACCTCGGGGCGGGCGGCGAGGGGGTCGCCGGGCGCGTAGTCGTCCTGGGTGGCCATCCAGCTCTCCAGGTCGTTGAGCAGCCGCCGCGCCTGGTTCTCCTCGGCGTCGAGGCCGGTCAGCCGCAGCAACTGCCGCTGGTGGTGGCCCGCGTCGACGACCTTGGGCACGAAGGCGACCGTGTCGCCGCCCGAGGAGTGCTCGATCTGCATCTCGGCCACGTCGAAGCCGAGGTCGTTGAGGCGGCGTATCCGGCGTTCCATGTAGTGGTACTTGCCCGCCGGGTACACCGAGGTGCGGGTCAGCTCCTGCCACAGGCCGGTGTAGCGGGTGCAGATCTCGTGCCCGAACTCGACGGGGTCGACGGAGGGGTGCAGCGCTCCGGACGCCTCCAGGTCCAGCAGCTCGCCGCTGATGTTCACCCGGGCCAGGTCGAGGTCGTAGTCCCGCTGCCCGGGGCTGAGCGCGGGGTGCAGGTCGCCGGTCTCGGCGTCCACCAGGTACGCGGCGTAGGCGCCCGCGTCCCGCCGGAAGAGGGTGTTGGACAGCGAGCAGTCGCCCCAGGCGAACCCGCTCAGATGCAGCCGGACCAGCAGCACCGCGAGGGCGTCCATCAGCCGGTGCATGGTCGCCGGGCGCATGGTGGTCTCGAACATCGAGCGGTACGGCATCGAGCCGCGCAGATGCCGGGTGATCAGCACCGGCTCCAGCGGGGCGCCGGCGCCGTCGGTGCGGCCGGTGACCACGGCGAGCGGGTCGACGGCCGGGATGCCCAGCCGGTCGAGGTCCCGCAGCAGCTCGTACTCGCGCAGCGCGGGCCGTTCGGCCAGCTCCTTGACGGCGATCACCTCGTCGCCGGCGCGCGCGTAGCGCACGACGTGCCGGGAGATGCCCCGGGGAAGTGGTACGAGGATCTCCTCGGGCCACTTCTCCAGCGGTACGCCCCACGGCAGTTCGAGCAGGACCGCCGGGTGCTCCGGGTTCGTGGCGCTGATCTGCAATGCCATGGGACGAACCCTAAGGCCCGCCCCCGTCAGCGGGACTCCCGTCTCCTGGCCCCGCCCGGCGGCGGCGCGCAGCGGGCCGCCGGACGCGTCACCGCACCCCGTGCGGGCGGAACTGGACGCTGATCCGCGGGCCCGCCGCGTGGGCGGTCTTGGGCACGCAGTGCTCCCAGGTCCGCTGGCAGGAGCCGCCCATCACGATGAGGTCGCCGTGCCCGAGCGGCCGCCGGACGGCCGGGCCGCCGCCTCCCACGGGACGCAGCAGCAGATCCCGCGGCGCGCCGACGGACAGGATCGCGACCATCGTGTCCTGGCGGGCGCCGCGCCCGATCCGGTCGCCGTGCCAGGCGACGCTGTCCCGCCCGTCCCGGTAGAAGCACAGCCCGGCGGTGGTGAACGGCTCGCCCAGCTCCTCGGCGTAGCGGGCGGACAGGGCGTCCCGCGCCTCGGTGAGGACGGGGTGCGGCAGCGGGTCGTTCGCCGCGTAGAAGGCGAGCAGCCGTGGGACGGCCACCACGTTGTCGTACATCTTGCGGCGCTCCGCCCGCCAGGGGACCTCGGCCGCCAGCTCTTCGAACAGGGCGTCCGCGCCGCTCAGCCAGCCCGGCAGCACGTCGATCCAGGCGCCGGAGCCCAGCTCGGTCCGGCGCAGCCCGTCGAGGGAGCCGAGCCGCAGCTCGTCGGTCTGGTCGAACAGGGAGCCCTGGAGGTGCGTGGCCATGCGCCCACCCTACCCCTTAATCGAAAATATGTTCCCCAGGGGTGCTCGCGCACCGGCCCGGGCTGTGCTCTTCTGTACAGGCCCTTTCGATACATCGATGTATCGGATACATTCCCGTATCGAAAGGGAGGTCCGCCATGACGGCCGAGGACGACCCGGCCCGGCGCGTCACCAGGCGGCGGGCCCGGACCCGGGCGAACCTGCTCGACGCCGCCTTCGCGGTGTTCGCCGCCAAGGGGTTCGGCCGGGTCTCCATCGAGGAGGTCTGCGAGACCGCCGGCTACAGCCGGGGCGCCTTCTACTCCAACTTCGCCACCCTGGACGAGCTGTTCTTCGCCCTCTACCGGGAGCGGGCCGACCTCATCGCCGGCCAGGTGGCCGACGCGCTCGCGCAGGGCGGGCCCGATCTGGACGTCCCGGCCTCCGTGGACCGCGTGACCGAGGTCCTGCTGCTCGACGTGGACTGGCTGCTCGTCAAGACCGACTTCCTGGTGCACGCGGCCCGTGACCCGGCCGTCGCACAGGCCCTCCTCGACCACCGTGCCCGGCTGCGCGAGGCCGTCGCCGACCGCCTCGGCCGGGCCCGGGGCCACACCGAACTGCCCGCCGTGCTCGGCGACGCCGACGGCGCCGCCCGCGCGGTGGTCGCGGCCTACGACGGCGTCACCACCCAGCTGCTGCTGGACCGGGACGTCGACGCCGCCCGCGGCTGGCTGAAGCAACTGCTCACCGCCCTGCTGACCGACGGCAGCGGCACCCCCGAATGAGTCGCGGACGGAAGGACACGGAGCCCATGGCCGCCATGGACGCGGACGTCATCGTCGTCGGAGCGGGCCTCGCCGGCCTGGTCGCGGCGCACGAACTCAACCGCCGGGGCCGCACGGTCGCCCTGGTCGACCAGGAGAACGCCGCCAACCTCGGCGGCCAGGCGTTCTGGTCCTTCGGCGGGCTCTTCCTCGTCGACTCGCCCGAGCAGCGCCGGCTCGGCATCAAGGACTGCCTCGACCTCGCCTGGAACGACTGGCAGGGCAGCGCGCGGTTCGACCGGCTCGCCGACGAGGACTCCTGGGCGGCGCGCTGGGCCCGCGCCTACGTCGAGTGGGCGGCCGGTGAGAAGCGCTCCTGGCTGCGCGGGCACGGCATCGAGCTGCTGCCCACCGTCGGCTGGGCCGAGCGCGGCGACCTCAGGGCCGGCGGCCACGGAAACTCCGTGCCCCGCTTCCACATCGCCTGGGGCACCGGCACCGGCGTGGTCGAACCCTTCGTCGAGTACGCCCGGCAGGCCGCCCGGGACGGACTGCTCACCTTCCACCACCGCCACCGGGTCGACGAGCTGGTCATCGAGGACGGCACGGCGCGCGGGGTGCGGGGCACCGTGCTCGCCGCGGACGACTCACCGCGCGGCGCCCCCTCCAGCCGCGAGCGCGCCGGCGACTTCGAACTCACCGCCCAGGCCGTGATCGTCACCAGCGGCGGCATCGGAGCCGACCACGACATCGTCCGCCGCTACTGGCCCGAGCGGCTCGGTACACCCCCCGCGGAGATGGTCACCGGCGTCCCGGCCTACGTCGACGGCCGGATGCTCGACATCAGCGCCGAGGCGGGCGTGCGCCTGGTCAACCGGGACCGCATGTGGCACTACACCGAGGGCCTGCAGAACTGGGACCCCGTCTGGCCCGGCCACGGCATCCGCATCCTGCCGGGCCCGTCCTCCATCTGGCTCGACGCCCTCGGCCGCCGGCTGCCCGACCCGTGCCTGCCCGGCTACGACACCCTCGGCACGCTCGAGTACCTGCGCACCACCGAGGACATCGCCGGCCACGACCACTCCTGGTTCATCCTCACCCGGAAGATCATCGAGAAGGAGTTCGCGCTCTCCGGCTCCGAGCAGAACCCGGACATCACCGCCAAGGACCGCAAGGCCGTGCTGCGTGACCGGCTGCTGGGCAAGGGTGCCCCGGCCCCGGTGCGGGCCTTCCTCGACAAGGGCGCGGACTTCGTCACCGCGGGCACCCTGGAGCGGCTGGTCGAGAAGATGAACGCCCTCACCGCCGAGCCGCTGCTGGACGCGGCCGAGGTGCGCCGGCAGATCGAGGCCCGCGACCTGCAGATGGCCAACCCCTACAGCAAGGACTCCCAGGTCCAGGGCATCCGCAACGCCCGCCGCTACATCGGTGACCGCCTCGGCCGGGTCGCCTCCCCGCACCGCATCCTCGACCCGGAGGCGGGCCCGCTGATCGGCGTCCGGCTGCGGGTGCTGACCCGCAAGACACTCGGCGGCATCCAGACCGACCTCGACTCCCGGGCCCTCGGTGCCGACGGCAACGCCATCGAGGGGCTGTACGCGGCGGGCGAGGTGGCGGGCTTCGGCGGCGGCGGTGTCCACGGCTACAACGCCTTGGAGGGCACCTTCCTCGGCGGCTGCCTCTTCTCGGGCCGCGCGGCGGGACGGGCGGCGGCGAAGCAGACGGGCTGACGACGAGCGGGGCCCGGACCGCGGGGCCGTACTCAGCCGCGCAGCAGCCCCACCAGCACGGAGACGTGGCTCTGCTCCGGCGCCTTCGACGCCGTGAGCAGCGTCACCCGCCCCTCGCGCACCGACTTCCGCAGCCCGTCCAGGAGTTCGGCGGCCTCGGGAGCGGCGAGTTCGGCCTCGTAGCGGCCACGGAACTCCTCGAAGGAGCCCTCCCCGCCGTGGAACCACTTGCGCAGCTCGTTCGAGGGAGTGAGCCCCTTCAGCCACTCGTCCACCTGAGCCTCGTCCTTGGACACCCCGCGCGGCCACAGCCGGTCCACCAGGACCCGCAGCCCGTCGTCCGCCTCGGGCGGTTCGTAGATCCGGCGCACGCGCACGCTCACGGTCGGGGCCCCTCTCGGGTCGCGGACGGTGCTGCGAGCGTACCGCCGTGCGGGCGGCCCACCGGGCGGCGACGCGGCGTGACTTGACCGGAAAGAGGGCGAAACCGGATCGGGTCCGCGCCTACTCTTCTGGCGAAACGATCTTTCACCCCCCCAGGAGGAGCGCCCGTGACGCCACCGCGCAGACAGGTCCCCAGCCGACGTACCGCAGTTCTCCGCCGCGAGGCGGTCCTCGCCACCGTCCCCGTCGCCGTGGCGGCGCTGCTCGGAGCCGCCGGCCCCGCGGCGGCCGGCACGACCGGCGCCGCCGGCGCGGGCGACCCCTACTTCCCGCTCAGCGGCAACGGCGGCTACCACGTAGGCCATTACGACCTGACGCTCCGTTACGACACCGCCTCCCGGCACCTGGACGGCACGGCCGTCCTCACCGCGCGCGCCACCCAGCGGCTGACCCGCTTCGACCTGGACCTGTCGGGCCTGAAGGTCACCGGCGTCACAGTCGGCGGCCACCGCGCGGCCTTCCGCCGCGACGGCCAGGAGCTCGTCGTCACCCCGCCGCACACCCTGCGCGCGGGCCAGAAGTTCCGGGTCACCGTCTCCTACCACGGCCCCCCCGGCCCGGTCACCGACCCGGACGGCTCGGCGGACGGCTGGATCCCCACCGACGACGGGGCGTTCGTCGCCGGGGAGCCGCAGGGCGCGATGACCTGGTTCCCGGCGAACAACCACCCCAGGGACAAGTCGTCGTACGACTTCACGATCACGGTCCCTGAGGGACGCACCGCCGTCGCCAACGGCGTCCTGCGCGGCACGCGCACCGCGCACGGCCGCACCACCTTCCGCTGGCACCAGGCCGAGCCCATGGCCGCCTACCTGGCCACCGCCACCGTCGGGAAGTTCCAGGTCGAGCGGTACACGACCCGCGACGGCGTCCAGGTGTACAACGCCGTCGACCCGCGCGAGGCGCACGCGGCGGCGCCCGTGCTGAAGAAGCTGCCCTCCGTGCTGGAGTGGGAGAGCAAACTGTTCGGACCGTATCCGTTCCGGGCCGCCGGGTCGGTCGTCGACCACGCGCCCGACGTCGGCTACGCCCTGGAGACGCAGAGCCGGCCCCTCTACGACTCGGCGCCCGACGTGAGCACCCTGGTCCACGAGAACGCCCACCAGTGGTTCGGCGACTCGGTCTCGCTGACCGCCTGGAAGGACATCTGGCTCAACGAGGGCTTCGCGACCTACGCCGAGTGGCTCTACGCGGAACAGCACGGCGGCGACAGCGCGCAGAAGGCGTTCGACGACCTCTACGCCCGCCCCGCGAGCAACCGCCTGTGGTCCTTCCCACCCGGCGATCCGGGCAGCGGGGAGAACATCTTCGACACACCGGTCTACGCCCGTGGCGCGATGACCCTGCACGAGCTGCGCCGGGCCGTCGGCGACCGGGACTTCTTCCGCATCCTGCGTGCCTGGGCGGCCGGGCACCGCACCGGGCACGGCACCACCGCCCAGTTCACCGGACTCGCCGAGCGGGTGTCCGGCAAGAACCTGGACGGTCTGTTCCACACCTGGCTGTACGAGCGGGGCAAGCCCGGCCGGGCCTAGAAACGGTCGCACCGCCGGGGCGGGTCTGCTCCGGCGGTGCGAGTGCGGGCACCGGCCTCGAATCGCCGGTGCGGGGGCGGGTGCCCGGCGTCCGGTTCAGCCGGAGCGCTGCCGGGAGCGCACGCGGCGCCTGAGCGCGCGGCGCTCCGTCTCGGTCGTACCGCCCCAGATCCCGATGGACTGGCCCGTGTCCAGGGCCCAGTCCAGACACTGCTCCCGTACCGGGCAGCCCCCGCACACCGCCTTCGCCTGCTGCGCCTGCACCTGCGAAGGCCCGGTGGTGCCGATAGGGAAGAAGAGGTCGGGGTCCTCGTGACGGCACGCGGCATGTTCGCGCCAGTTGTCCATCGAAGTCTCCTCCGGTCTGAGTCGTCCGTGCCAGTCGAATGCGTTCTTCCAGTTCGGGTGACCGGTCGGGGCGGCATGAAACAGGGAGCCGGAGTTTTCGGGCGGCGCGGGCCGCGTCCCGGTCACTGCTCGCGCATGCCCCACGGGGAGCCGTACGCGGTCAGCAGGTTGAGGAACGGGCCGGCGGGGAAGGCCTCCGGGCCGAGGACGCCCGTACCCGACCAGGCGCCGGTGGCGAGGAGTTCGAGGGCGACGACCGGATTGACCGCCGTCTGCCACACCACCGCCTGACACCCGTACTCCGCCATGGACCACTGGTTGTCGACCACGTGATACAGGTACACCTCGCGCGGCGCCCCGTCCTTCGTGCCGCGCACCCAGGTGCCCGCACAGGTCTTGCCGCGCATCCGCTCGCCCAGCGTCGCCGGGTCCGGCAGGCACGCGGCGACCACGTCCCGCGGCGAGACCGCGACCGGCCCGTCCGGGCCCGGCACGGTCACCGGTTCGGTGCGGTCAAGTCCCAGGCGGTGCAGGGTTTTCAGCGTCTCGACGAACTCCCGGCCCAGCCCGTACTTGAAGGTGACGCGGTCCGCGCCGACCCAGCGCGGCATCAGCAGCACCTCCTCGTGCTCCACGTTCACGCACTCCACCGGCCCGATCCCCTCGGGGAAGTCGAACACCTCGGGCTCGCTGAACGGGGCGGTGGTGAACCAGCCCCGCCCGGTCTCGTACACGACCGGCGGGTTCAGGCACTCCTCGATGGTGGTCCAGATGCTGAACGAGGGCGCGAAGTCGTAGCCGTCCACGGTGAGATCGGCGCCGTCGCGGACACCGATCTCCTCGACGGTGTCGAAGAGTTCGTCGGTCGCGTAGCGGGCGAACACGTCCGACAGGCCGGGCTCCACCCCCATGCCGACCAGGGCGAGCGCACCCGCCTTCTCCCACTCGCCGGCCAGCGCGAACTGCTCGTCACCCAGCTTGACCCCGCACTCCTCGTACGGCCGCTCGGGGTGCGGCCGGGACAGGGACATCGCCATGTCGACATAGGTCGCGCCGGCCGCGCGCGCCGCCCGGAACAGAGGCATGACGAACCGCGGGTCGGTGGCGTTGAGCAGCACGTCGCAGCCGTACCGGGTGAGCAGCGCGGCGACCCCGGCCTCGTCGGCCGCGTCCACCTGTTCGGCGCGGAACCGGGCACCGGCCTCACCGAGGGCCGCGACCGCCGCCCCGGCCCGCGCGGGGTCGTAGTCGGCGACCACCATCAGGTCGAGGAACGGACGCCGGGCCGCGATCCGGGTGATGGCGGTGCCGACGCCGCCGGCTCCCACGAGCAGTACACGCATGACGGAAACTCCCTGCCTGACACGAACGGAAACAGTCACGAACGGAACGGAACGGAACATCGGGGCAGGCGCGCCTTGCCCGGAATCCAACGCCGGACGGTGGCGTAAGGTCAATGGCGTTGGCATAAGCCGCGCGGAGGCAGGAGGGAGCCGCTGTGCCCAAGCCCGTCGTGCCCGAGGACAGGCGCCGTCGGCGCCGTCCGACCCGGAGTGGCACCGTGCTGTCCGAGACACTCATCGTCGCGACCGCGCTCAGGCTGCTGCGCGAGCACGGCAGCACCGGGCTCACCGCCCGCCGCCTCGGTCTCGCCCTGGACTGCGATCCCAGCACGCTGTACCGGTACTTCCGGGGCATGGACGAGCTGACCCTGGCCATCGGCGACGCCCTCATCGGCGAGGCGCTGGCCGGCTGGGAGCCGACCGGGCGGTGGCGGGCGGACCTGCGGACGATCGGGCTGCGCATCCACGGCGTGTACGTCGCGCACCCGCAGGCGGCACTGCTCACCGCCAACCGGGTCACCGGCCGCGCCCATGAGCTGGCCGCCGACGAGGCCGTGCTGGACGTCCTGCGCTCGGCCGGGTTCTCCCTGCCGGAGACGGTCCGCGTGTACCACGCCTTCATCGACCAGACCCTGGCCTTCGCCGCCCTGGACTCCGCGTCACTGGCCCTGCCCAGCGCCTCCCAGCGCGCCGACGAGGACAAGTGGCACTCCACCTACGCCCGCCTGCCCCACGACACCCACCCCCGCATCGCCGAGGCGGCCCCGCTGCTGGCCCGGCGCATGGTCACCAGCGCCTATCCGACGGCCCTGGAGATGCTGCTGGACAGTGCGGCCGGACGGCTCGGCGCCCAGCGGCCCTGAGGACCCGGACCGCGCCGGCCGTCCGCCCGGATCACCGGCGCAGCGCCCCGGCCGCCGTCCGTGTCACCGCCTCGGCCAGTGCCGCCAGGGCGGGGGAGTCGAGCTTCCACTGCTGCCAGTACAGGTTGACGTCCACACTCCGGTCCGGCGCCAGCAGGACGAGGCGGCCCGCGGCCAGCAGCGGACGGGCCTGGGCCTCCGGGACCATGCCCCAGCCCAGTCCCGCGGCGACCGCCTCGGTGAAGCCCTCGGAGGTGGGCACGTGGTGCCGCAGCGAGCTCGCGGCCCCGCGGCCCAGCTGTCTGACGAAGCCGTCCTGGAAGTCGTCCTTGCGGTCGAAGGCCACCACGGGCGCGTCGGGCAGCAGATCCGGCAGGGGCCCGTCCAGATACCGCTCGGCGAACTCGGGCGCGGCGGCCGGCAGATAGCGCATCCGGCCCAGCGCACGGACCGAGCAGCCCGGCACCGGGTCGGGCGAGGAGGTCACCGCCGCCATCACCAGCCCCTCGCGCAGCAGCGCGGCCGTGTGGGCCTCGTCCTCCCGGTGCAGTTCGAAACAGAGCCCGGGCACCTGGGTGAGTGCCCCGAGGAACCAGGTCGCCAGCGAGTCCGCGTTCACGGCGACCGACACCCGCGTCGGTTCCCCGGCACCGCTCAGCCCCAGCTCGCCGCGCGCGTCCCGCTCCAGCCGGGCCAGTTGCCGGGCGAACCGCACCAGCACCGCCCCGGACTCCGTCGGCCGCACCGGCTTGGTGCGCTGGAGCAGCACCCGGCCGGTGCGCTGCTCCAGCGCCTTGACCCGCTGGCTGACCGCCGACGGCGTCAGGTGCAGGGCCGCGGCCGCCGCGTCGAACGTGCCCTCGTCCACCACGGCGAGCAGCGTCCGCACCTGCTCCAGGGGAAGCTCGGTCATCACGAGAGCTAATGCTACGTAAAAATCTTCAGCTGTACGCGTGGTGCTCGACTGGCTAGCGTCGAGGGCATGAACCACGCCCTGACCGCCGCGGCCGCCGGATTCGGCACCGGGCTCTCCCTGATCGTCGCCATCGGCGCCCAGAACGCCTTCGTCCTGCGGCAGGGGGTGCGCCGGGACGCCGTGCTCGCGGTGGTCGGGATCTGCGCCCTGTCCGACGCGCTGCTCATCGCGCTGGGCGTCGGCGGCGTCGGTGCGGTCGTGGTGGCCTGGCCGGGCGCGGTGCGCGCCGTCGGGATCGTGGGCGGCGCGTTCCTGCTCTGCTACGGCGCCCTCGCCGCCCGCCGCGTCCTCAGGCCCGGCGACGGACTGCGGGCGGAGGGCGAGGCGGCGGGCTCCCGGCGGCGGGCGGTGCTCACCTGCCTGGCGATGACCTGGCTCAACCCGCACGTCTACCTGGACACCGTGTTCCTGCTCGGCTCCCTCGCCGCCGACCGCGGCCCGCTGCGCTGGACCTTCGGTCTCGGCGCGGCCCTCGCCAGCCTCTGCTGGTTCGCGGCCCTCGGTTTCGGCGCCCGGCTGCTCGGCCGGCTCCTCGCCCGGCCCACGGCCTGGCGGGTCCTGGACGGCCTGGTCGCGGTCACCATGCTGGCGCTCGGCGCCGCCCTGGTCCTCGACGCCTGACTGTTCCCGCCACCCGTGAACACTGGCTCAAGAGGTGGTTAGGCAGCCTCAGGAGTTCTGCGATAGTGGGGCCTCGAATCGAAAGATGTATCGAGCAACCTCTGACGAGCGACCAGGAACTCCGTGGACACCAGCGAGAGCAGCGACACCGAACCACAGACCACCGGCACCGGACCCGACGGAGCCACCGATGCCGGCGCCCCGGCCGCGCCCGCCCCGCCCGGGCGCGGCTGGCGCCGCTGGGCGATGGACACCCGGCCGCTGCGCATCCCGGCCTTCCGGCGCCTGTGGTCGTCGACCGTCGTCACCGCCGTCGGCAGCCAGCTGACCGCCGTCGCCGTGCCCAAGCAGATCTACGACATCACCCACTCCTCGGCCTGGGTGGGCTACGCCAGCCTCGCAGGCCTGGTGCCCATGGTGGTGTTCGCGCTGTGGGGCGGGGCGGTCGCCGACACGGTGGACCGGCGCAAGCTGTTGCTGGTCACCAACGCCGGGATCGCCGTGACCTCGGTGCTGTTCTGGGCGCAGGCCGTCACGGGCCTGGACTCCGTCGTCGTGCTCATGCTGCTGCTCGCGCTGCAGCAGGCGTTCTTCGGCCTCAACTCCCCGGCCCGCAACGCCTCCATCGCCCGCCTGGTGCCGGCCGCGGAACTGCCCGCGGCGAACGCGCTCGGCTCGACCGTGATGCAGACCGGCCTGGTCGCGGGACCGCTGCTGGCCGGTGTGCTGATCCCGGTCATCGGGCTGCCCGAGCTGTACCTGATCGACGCGCTGGCCCTGTGCGTCACCGTGTGGGCGGTGTTCCGGCTGCCCGCGCTGCCACCGCTCGGCGAACGGCCCGCCCGGCGGGCCGGAGTGCGCGAGATCGCGGCCGGCTTCCGGTACATCTCCGGGCACAAGGTGCTGCTGCTGTCCTTCCTCGCCGACATCGTGGCCATGGTTCTCGGCATGCCCCGCGCCCTGTTCCCGCAGCTCGCCGCGGAGACCTACACCCCCTGGGGCGCGGGCCTGGCGCTCGGCGTGCTGTTCGCCGGGGTCCCGGTCGGCGCGGTGCTCGGCGGACTGTTCTCGGGCGTCTTCTCGCGAGCGCGGCGGCACGGCTGGATGGTCATCGGCGCGGTCGTCGGCTGGGGCGTGGCCATCGCCGGGTTCGGGCTGAGCGGCAACCTCTGGTTGGCCTTCGCCTTCCTGGCCGCCGCCGGTCTCGCCGACATGATCTCCATGGTGTTCCGCGGGGCCATCCTGCTGTCCGCCGCCACCGACGACATGCGCGGCCGGATGCAGGGCGTGTTCACCGTGGTGGTCGCGGGCGGCCCGCGCCTGGCCGACGTGCTGCACGGCACCGCCGGCTCGGCGTTCGGCGCCAGAACCGCGGTGGCGGGCGGCGGCGTCCTGGTCGTCGTGGTGATGCTGGCGCTGGCCGCCGCGGTGCCGGCCCTGCGCCGCTACCGGATCTGACGCGACGGGCCACGGGGCGGCCGCGCGACGGCCGTCCCGGGCGGCTCACAGCGGTCCGCGCCGGCGGACCGCGTACTGGTCCATCAGCTTGCCCCGGGTGGTCTCCAGCCGGTGGGCGAGGATCTCGGCGACCGTGCGCACCAGTGACAGCCCGAGCAGCGGGTCCTCCACGCTCAGCGCGAGCACCGACGGCCCGTCGAACTCGTAGGCCCGTACGTTGCTGAAGGCCACCGCGCCGAAGTCCCACTGGTACGGGGGGAACAGCCAGGACCAGCCGAGCATGTCGCCCGCGCCCAGCGTGGCCACGGTGACCCGCTGCCGGGACGTGACCTGCTGGTCCAGATGGACCGCGCCCGAGCGGATCACCCAGAAGCGGTCGGCGGTGCCGCCCGGCTCGAAGATCCGGGAGTCCTCCGGGAAGGAGACCTCCTTCGCCAGCTCCATCAGCCGCTCACGTTGCGCCTGTGGCAGGGCGGTCAGCAGTTTTATCGCTTTGGTCATGGCGCGGGACTCCTCGCCGGCAGCGGTCGGGGTGTGTTCCCCAACCCATTTCAGCCGCTGCCGCCGTCCCGGGCACCTCGAAGGAACGGCGCACGACCCGCGCGTGTGCTCGCGGGCATGAAAAAGCCCTGGCTGGACGGGGGAGACCAGCCAGGGCCGTACGCGGTGGTGATGGAGGACGGTTCCGGTCGACCCCGTCACCACGTATGTATGAACGATAAACCATCCTGCCGTCATTCGCCCAATCGGGAACGGGTCAGGTGACCTGTCTCACCCCCGCCCGCTCCGCCGGCGCCGCGCCCGGGTCGACGATCTCCTCCAGCACGCGCAGCACCACCTCGTACGCCCCGGCCCGTACGGACGCCTCCCGCGCCCCCTCCGGATCGGTCGCCGTCAGGCTCCGCGCCTGCTCCCGCCAGGCCCGTTCCTCCTCGGCCGCCCAGTCCTTGCCCCGCCTGATCCGCCGCAGCAGTTCGTCAGCGTCCACGACATCCGTCATACGGTCCGCGTACCCGCCCGGCGCCCGGTGATGACAACGCAACCGACGGTGTTTGAGGGCGCCGGGAAGGGTCAGCCGAAACAAGAGACCCGGCGATCCGGGCAGCACCAAGGGAGGGAAGGCATGCGCGAGACGCAAAGGACCGACTCCCCGGCGGGACTGCGGGAGCCGTGCCGGTCACTGCCGTGCCGGCCGGCGGACGCCCGCAGAACCGTCCAGCGGGTGGTGGCCGAGCGCTGCCGGACCCGCGCCGTCCCCTGCGACGACGACGCGCTGGACGACGTCCTGCTGGTCACCTCCGAACTCACCACCAACGCCATCCTGCACGGCGGGGGCATCACCGGATTCGACGTCGACGTCGACAGCGGCACGGTGAGCGTGTCGGTCAGCGACGGCAGCGACGAGATCCCGGTGGTCGAGGCACCGGTGGACGCGCGGGGCCGCAACCGGCTCGGGGGCCGCGGCTGGCCCATCGTGTGCCTGCTGGCCCGCGACGTCAGCGTGGCCGGGCTGCCCCGCGGCGGCAAGCGGATCACCGCCGTCGTACCGCTCGGCTGGGAACGGTAGGAGAAGTTCCGTTAGCGGCGTTTGCCACGCATACGCAGGGGCAGACGGAACCTCGTGCTTCGGACCGGAGGCGCGCGCCCGGCGGGATGAGAACGCCGCAGGCCCCCTCCGGAGGCCTGCGCACCCATCTCGCGGCGAACCCTGACAGCACCGTTCGGGCCAGGACCCGGAACCACGGTTCCGTCTCATGCCCGGAAACCACGTTCAGGAGCGATTCCGCATGCTGACCGACGAGTCGACAAGCCCTTCCGGCACGCCCGGCACCCCCGCCGCCACCTCGACCTCCACGTCCGGGCGGCGGACCCATGACGACGCCCCCGCCACCGCGGACCTCTTCGCCCGGCTGGCGGAACTGGAGGAAGGGCCCGAGCGGGACGCCGTACGCGACGAACTGGTGACCGCCTGGCTGCCCATGGCCCACCGGATAGCGGGCCGGTTCCGCGACCGGGGGGAGTCCGTGGAGGACCTGCGGCAGGTGGCCGCGCTGGGGCTGGTCAAGGCCATCGACCGGTTCGACCCGTCCCGGGGGGCCTTCGAGAGCTACGCCGTGCCGACCATCACCGGCGAGGTCAAGCGGCACTTCCGGGACCGGATGTGGGCCCTGCGGGTGCCCCGCCGCGTCCAGGAACTGCGCAACCGGGTCCGGGTGGCCCGCCGTGAACTCACCCAGATGCCCGGCAGTCCCGAGCCCACCCCCGCCGACATCGCGGTGCACACCGGCCTCACCGAGGAGGAGGTCGCCGCGGGCATGGAGGCGCTGGAGAGCTTCAGCACCCTCTCGCTGGACGCCGAGCTGTCCAGCGGCGACGACGGTTACAGCCTCGCCGACACGCTCGGCGCGGCGGACGGCGCGTACGACGTCGTCGTGGACCGCGAGGCCGCCAAGGAGGGACTGCGCCGGCTGCCCGAACGGGAGCGGGCCATCCTCTACATGCGCTTCTTCGAGGACATGACGCAGAGCCGCATCGCCGACCGGCTGGGCATCTCCCAGATGCACGTCTCGCGGCTGATCAGCCGGAGCTGCGCCCGGGTGCGCGACGAGGTGCTGGGGCAGCGGCCGGGCGTCCGGAAGACCCGGTGACCAAACGGCCCGGACCGGGCCCGCGCCGACGGGCCCGGTCCGGGTGAACGGTCACTTCACGGGTCACTTCACGCGGGGCTCGGGGCTGACACCGAGCGGACGCCCCAGGCCCGACACCGCTTCGTCCAGCCGCTGCAGATGGCGCAGCACCCGGTCGGTCACCCGGCCGTAGCGCGGACTGCGCAGGGTGCCCGGCTCCAGCAGGGACGCGATGCTGGGGCCGGTCTCGATCTTCGCCGCCGACCGCCGGTCCGCCACGTGCGCGGCGATCGCCTCGATGTTCTGCACGATCCGCCGTCCCACCGTGCGCAGCCGCGGGTCCGCCGCTATGGACGCGTGAGTGGGCAGCAGCTCGGCGGTGGCCGCCAGGGAACGGGCGTGGTACGCGCAGGTCTCGAGCAGCGCCATCACGTACCGGGCGGTGTCCCGGCGGGAGCGCAGGGGGGTGACCGGGTGGGTCAGCGGCTGGGTGGCGGCCCGCAGATCGGCCAGCGCCTGGTCCAGCTCGCGGGCCTTGTCGACCAGGTCGACCGGCAGCCCGCCGCTGAGCTGGTCGGCGGCGGCGCGGGTGACCTCCGCCAGCTTCTCCAGGACGTCGACGAGCAGGTCGTTGGTGCGCCGGTCGGTATGGATCGGCAGGACCACCGCCGCCGCTATCACCCCGCAGGCCGCGCCCAGCGCCGTCTCCTCCACCCGCAGCACCAGCACCGACAGGCTGTAGCTGTTCAGCAGCGTGTACAGCAGCCCCAGCATCGCCGTGACGAAGAACGACATCAGCGTGTACGAGAGCGGCGCGGTGTAGAACATCGTGAAGACGAACAGCAGCACCAGCGCGAACGCCGTCCACGTGTGGTTCCCGACCAGCCCGGCGAGCCCGATGCCGGCCACCACGCCGAGCACCGTGCCGAGCACGCGCCGGTAGCCCTTCACCAGGATCTCGCCGGTGGAGGAGGTGTTGATGAACACGATCCAGCAGGTCAGGACCGCCCAGTACCAGCGCTGGCCGGACAGCAGTTCGCCACCGGCGATGGCGAGCGCCGAACCCACCGCGACCTGAACGGCGGCGCGGGTGGTGGGCCGCCCCAGCCCCACCGGCTCCGGCTTGCCGGCCTCGTCCTCCTCGCTGCCCTCGATGGCCGCGTCCTCGGCGTCCAGCTCCTCACGGGAGCGGGCCGTCGCCGGGGAGTCGTCGGACTCGTCCTGCGGCCCGTCCAGGGCGATCCGCAGTCCGAGCACGGCCCGTCCGGCCTCACCGATGCCCCGGAAAACGTCCTGCACGGCCGGTGCGGCCTTCGGCAGGTTCTCCTCCTCGCGGTAGCCGAGCAGCCGGTTGCGCAGGTGTGCCAGCGCCGTCCCCGAAGCCTCGCCGGCCGGCCGCAGGACGAGCAGGCGCAGCGCCGCCAGATCCCGCCGCAGCTGTGCCGTGGCCCCGTCGCGCACCGGCAGTTCGCCGCCGGACGGCAGGGGAGCGCCGGGCAGGTGCAGGGTCAGGGTGTCGGTCCGCTCGGCGCTGCGCGCGGTGAGCAGCAGCAGTCCGAGCCGCTCGGCGGCGATCTCGGCGTCCGCGATCCGGCGCTGCAGCAGCCGCGCCGTCGCCTCGTCGCCGGTGCCGTCCGCCAGCCTGCCCTGGATCATCAGTGCCGTCTCGTGCAGCCGCGCGGTCCGGGTGCGCAGCTCCTGGAGCACCTTGTCCACGTCATCGGGGCCGGCGTCCAGCAGCTCGATCTGGGTGGCGAAGAGCTGGCCCAGCCGGGCGCGGAAGGCCCGCCGCAGCCGGTCCAGGGTGCCCGCCGGGGTCTGCGGCAGCAGCGCGAAGCGGGCCAGGGCGGCGCAGCCGAACGCCACGGTGATCACGACGTACAGGGCGGGCAGCGTGGCCGGGGTCGCGCCCACGAACAGCGACATGAAGTAGACCTGGAAGCCGACCAGGCCCAGCGCCGTGCCGCGGTCGCCGAACCTGCGGCCGTACACCGCGCAGAAGATGAGGACGACGAAGAACAGGTCGCCCACGACGACCCGCTGGCTGAGCAGCGCCCCCAGCGAGACCGAGGCGAGTGCCACCGGCAGGCCCAGCGCGAGGGTGACGGCCTGCTGGGCGCGCTGCTTCTCCCGGATGGCGAAGGTCGCGACCATCGCCGAGATGGCCCCCGCGACCAGTTGCGGCACGGGGACCCGCAGCACAGCCAGCACCGCGAGGGTCAGGGCGATGGCGGTCACCGTGCGCAGGCCCGCGGTGAGCCTGAGCAGTCCGGGATCGGACGCGGCCAGCCGGTCCCACATCCGTGCCCACCCCGACCGAACCGCTTCCCTCACGCCGCCGCGCTCTCTCCCGTGCCAGTATTTGATCTACGAACCAGCATGGCACGAGGATCCGGACTACCTGCCCCCGGCCAGCGTGTGCGCCACCAGGGCGTTGGCGTGGCCGTGGCCGAGACCGTGCTCGTCCTTCAGCCAGGCGACCAGCTCCATGTGCCGCGTCAGCGGCGAGGAACGGATCAGCTCCTGCCACTCGCCGACCGGACGGCCGTACTTCTTCTCGATCGCGGGGAAGTAGCTCGCCGGGCCCTTCACGGTCTTCTCGGTCATGCCGGTGTCCCTCCGTGTGATGCTTCCTGATCACCATGAAAGACCGCCGACCGGCTGGGAAGTGATCGGCGGTCCCCGGTGATCCCGGTCACATCAGGGGCTGCCCGCGGTCTGCTCCTCCAGCCGTGCGCGCACCTGCTCCGGAGTCAGATAGGAGTCCGTGTACTCGAAGTCCTTGAGCCGGGCCGGCCTGCGCGCCTGGAAGCCGGTGCGCACGAAGTCGTCGCCGGCGACCGCGTTCAGCAGCCAGTTGGTCACGACCCGCGTCTTGGCGACGTTGGTGCGCAGCGCTCCGAGGTGATAGCCGCGGGCCACCGCCTGGGCCGGGATGCCGCGCAGCTCGACGCCCAGCGGCTTGGAAACGGCGTCCTTGCCGCCGAGGTCGACGACGAGCCCCAGGTCACGGTGCACATAGGGCTCGAGCGGCTGGTTGCGCAGCGCCGCGATGACGTTGTCCGCGACCTTCTTGCCCTGGCGCAGGGCGTGCTGCGCCGTGGGCGGGCAGACCGCGCCGTCGCCCTTGGCGACGTCCGGCACGGCCGCCGAGTCGCCGAGCGCGAACACCCCGTCGTGACCGGGCAGGTTCATCTCGGCGTTCACCGCGAGCCTGCCCCGCACCGTCTCCGCGCCCAGCGTGGCGATGAGCGGACTGGCCACCACACCGGCCGTCCAGATCAGCGTGTGGGTCGGCACCACCCGGCCGTCGGTGAAGGTGACCTCCTCCGCACTGGCCTTGTCGATCGACACGCCCAGCGAGACTTCGATGCCGCGCCGCTTGAGGATCTCCTGCGCGCTGCGGCCGAGCTTGTCGCCCAGCTCCGGCATGAGTTTCGGCGCGATGTCGATCAGATGCCACTTGATCAGGCCCGGGTCCAGCCGCGGATAGCGCTGCACGGCCGCGTGCGTCAGCCGCTGCAGACAGGCCGCGGTCTCCGTGCCCGCGTAGCCGCCGCCGACCACCACGAACTGCAGCCGCGCGGCCCGCTCGGCCGGGTCGTCGCTGGCGTCCGCGAGGTCGAGCTGCGCGATGACGTGGTCCCGGACGTACGCGGCCTCGGCGAGGGTCTTCATGCCGAAGGCATGGTCGGTGAGCCCCGGGATGTCGAAGGTACGGGTCACGCTCCCCGGCGCCAGCACGATGTAGTCGTACCGCTCGTTGACCAGCTTGTCGGTGATGGTGCGCACGACACAGACCTTCGACTTCAGGTCCACGCCGACCGCGCCGCCCGGGATGATCCGGGTGCGGTACTTCTTGCTGCGGCGCAGCGACAGCGCGATCGACTGCGGCGTGAGCACGCCGGAGGCGACCTGGGGGAGCAGTGGGAGGTAGAGCTGATAGGCGAACGGCGTCACCAGGGCGACGTCGGCGTCCTCGGGGGTGAGTTTCCGCTCCAGGCGGCGGACGCACTCGACTCCGGCGAAGCCTGCGCCAACCACCAGGATCCTGGGTCGTGTCACGGTGTCCATCCCTCTCTGCGGCTCCAGGCGGTCCGACTCGACGTCGTTCGCCTGCCCCGGATCGCCGCGACCATCTCGATCCCATCGCGGCCCGGGCCGTTCCGCCAGCCGGGTGCGGCAGGCAGACGAACGCGTGGGAGGCACCGGCGTGCCCCCGCGGAGCCGGAGTATCCGAATCCCGCACGACTACACGTGGCCGCCGGAATCGGGCCCGCGCAGGCCGTCACCAGGGCAGGAACACGTGGATGTCCTTGCCTTCGTCCTGGACCACGACGCTCACCTGGTCGCACAGCGTGTGCACCAGATGCCAGCCGATGCCGCCGCCGCCCGCGTCGGGGTGGAAGGGCCGCGGCTCGGGCCGGGTGGTGCTGGTGTCGTGCATCGTCACGTGCACGCCGTCGAAGGTGCGGCGCATGTGCAGGCCGAAGGGCCCGGGAGCGTACTGGATGACATTGGCGGCCAGCTCCGTGACCACCAGCAGGATGTCGTCCCAGTACTCCGGCGCGGCCGGCGGGGCGTTCCGCGCCAGGTCGCCCAGGAACTCCTCGGCGGCGAGCCGGGCACCCGTGACATTGCGCAGCTCGCCCGGGAAGGAGTACGTACGCTCGTACCTCTCCTCCGAGGGCGGTGTCTCATCCCAACGCGGCTCCGTCGACATCTCGCATTCCCCGGCCCCGGCGGCGGGGGCCGGGCGGCCCCCGCCGACCAGGGCGGTCGTCGTTGCTGATCATTCCCATGCTGCGGGTTCCCACAGCCGGGCCGGATATCCGTCCCGCTCGCGTCGGCCTCGCTCGGAGCCCGGACCCTCCCCGGCGGACGGCGCGCACCCTACCCGAAGACGCTGTCCGGCTCGTCCCAGTCGGCCGGCTCCGCGGCGGTCGGCCGCCGCGCCGCCCGGGACCGGGCCTCGTACATCGCGTCGATCTCGGCGGCGTAATGCCGCGCGATGGCGTCGCGACGCAGCTTCAGCGACGGTGTCAGCAGACCGTTGTCCGGGGCGAACGGCTCCGGGAGGACACGGTAGACCCTGATGGACTCGGCGCGGGACACCGCGCTGTTGGCCGAGGCGACGGCCCGTGCGATCTCCTCCATGAGCGCGTTCTCCTCGCGCGTCTCACGGCCCGACGACTCGCCCTGCAGCGCCAGCGCCGCCCGCCAGTGCGCGAGGAACTCCGGGTCCAGGGTGATCAGCGCCCCTACACAGGGCCGGTCGTCGCCCACCACCACCGCCTGGTGCACCAGCGGATGCAGCCGCAGCCGCTCCTCCAGCGGTGCCGGCGCCACGCTCTTGCCGCTGCTGGTGACCAGGACGTCCTTCTTGCGGCCGGTGATCGTCAGATAACCCTCGGAGTCCAGCCGTCCGATGTCCCCGGTGGCCAGCCAGCCGCGGTGCAGCGCGCCCCGGGTGCGCGCCTCGTCGCCGACGTATCCCTGGAACACCGACGGGCCGCGCACCAGGATCTCCCCGTCGTCGGCGATCCGGACCTCGGTCCCGGGCAGCGGGCGGCCCACGGTCCCGGACTTCTCCCGGCCGAGCGGCTGCATGGTGATCCCGCCGGAACTCTCCGTCAGACCGTAGCCATCGTGGATGTGCAGTCCGATGCCCTCGTAGAACAGGGACAGTTCGCGGCTGAGCGACGAGCCGCCCGAGGTGCCCCGCGCCGCCCGGCCGCCGAGCGCCTCGCGCAGCCTGCGGTACACCGTCCGCTCGTACAGGGCGTGCTGCAGCCGCAGGTCCAGTCCCGGGCCCGGTCCACGGCCGAGCCGCCGGCGCTCCTGGGCCCCGGCGAAGTCCCGTGCGGTCTGCGCGGCCCGCTCGAACAGGGCGCCGCGGCCCGCCTCGTGGGCCGTCCGCAGGAACGTCTTGTACAGCTTCTCGAACACCGACGGCACCCCGTACAGATACGTCGGCCGGAAGGAGCGCAGCGCCGAGACGAGCGCGGCCCCGGTCATCTCGGGCTCGTGCGCCATGAGCACCCCGCCGCGCAGGCACACCTGCTGGATCATGAGTCCGTACACGTGCGAGAAGGGCAGGAAGGCGAGCACGGACGGCTGTTCGCCCGGCGGCGCCGCGGTGTGCCCCCAGCCGGCCAGCAGGGTGTCGCACGGGTAGGCGAGGCTCCGGTGGCTCAGCGCGCAGCCCAGCGGCCGGCCCGAGGTGCCCGACGTGTAGGCGATGGCCGCCGTGGCGTCCGGCAGCACGATCCGGCGCAGCGAGTCCACCGTGGTCGGCGGGACCAGCGCGCCCTGCTCGGACAGCCGGGACAGGGCGCCCGCGTCGAGCTGCCAGACGTGCCGCAGGCGCGGCAGACCCGCGCACACGGTGCCCACGGTCATCGCGCCCTGTTCGTCCTCCACCACGATCGCCACGCAGCCGGCGTCCCGCAGGATCCACTCCACCTGGTCGCGCGAGGACGTCGGATGCACCGGGACGACCTCGGCGCCCACGGTCCACAGGGCGTGGGCGAAAACCGTCCACTCGTACCGGGTCCGGGCCATCAGGGCCACCCGGTGCCCGGGCGAGATCCCGGCGGCCACCAGGCCCTTGGCCAGGTCGGTCACCTCGTCCCGCAGCTCGACCGCCGTCACCTCCTCCCACCGGCCGGGCGCCGCGTCCGAACGACGGGCCAGGACCGGCAGGGCCGGGGTCCGATCCGCTGTCTCGAAGACGCTGTCGGCCAGTCCGCCGGTCAGCGGGCGTGCGGCTGCCGGAGCGAGGGCGTCGTCGCGCATGCGCTGCTCCCGGGGTGTACGGAGGGTGACTGCGCCGGTCGGCTCTGTGCCGGCGGTGCTCGAATCTAGCCCAGGGAACCGGTTTCGGGACCCGGATCAGGCAAGTCGTGATCGGGTGATGATCTGGGCGTGTCCGGGGGACTCGGGAGGCATGACTCATGTGAACCCCGATCCGGAGCCCGAGCGGACCACCGGGCTGGAACCCGGAGGCGGAGTCCCGCCAGGCGAGACACCGCCCGCCGAGAGCAGCATGCCCGAGGCCGGGCCCCGGGAGACGCACAATCCGACCAGGGGCTGGGCCAAGGCGCCGCTGACGCTGATCCTCGTCCTCGTCGCCCTGATCGCGGCCTTCTTCCTGGTCTACGCCCTCGTCCTGATCCTCTGAGAACCGCTGGGCGGGCGCGGCCCGGCCCAGCAGCGGGTGTCGTCAGTCCTGTGTGCGGCGCACACACTCGGTGACGACGTCCCGCAGGCTGCCGCCGCGCTCCATCAGCAGCCGCTGCTCCGCCGCGCCGTTGCCCCGGCGCAGCAGCACCTCGACGGCCTCCTCGGCGCGGGCCGCGTCCCCGCTCTCCCCGAGCGCGTCCGAGGTGTGCTCCAGCAGCGCGCGCACCACCTCGGCGGCGGGGCGGGGCCGCAGGGTGCGGGGGTCGAGCAGGTTCGCGTCCAGGCCGGACCGGGCGGCCTGCCAGGCGGCCAGCCTCAGCAGGCTCACACTGTGGTCGGCCGGCGGCCGGCCGTCCCGCCACTCCCGCGCCGCCGTCTCCACCAGGGCGCGCACCAGCGTGGCGACGAGGACGGCGGTGTCCGCGCGCAGGCACACGTCCGCCACCCGTACCTCCACGGTCGGGTAGCTGGCGGACAGCCGGGCGTCGAAGTAGACCATCCCCTCGTCCAGGATGACCCCGGTCTCCACCATGTCCTTCACCCGGCGGTGGTACCGCTCGGCCGAGCCGAACAGCTCCGTCGGCCCCGCCGACGGCCAGCGTCCCCACACCCGGCTGCGGTAGCCGGCGTAGTCGGTGTCCCGCCCCTGCCAGTAGGGCGAGTTGGCGCTCAGCGCGGACAGCGCCGGCAGCCACGGCCGGATCCGGTCGAGGACCGCGACGCCCTCCTCGTCGGACTCCACCGACACATGCACATGGCAGCCGCACACCAGTTGCTCCCGGGTGGCGATGCCGTACTGCCCGGCCATCCACTGGTAGCGGTCGTTCATGCTGATCGACGGGCTCACCGGGAGCGGGGAGGTGGCGAGCGCGGCGACCGCGCAGCCGATCTCCCCGGCGTGCCGGGCCGCCTCCTTGCGGCAGCGAACGATCTCCGCGCCGAGAGCCGCCATGTCCGACTGCGGATGCGTGGCGAACTCCAGCATCTGCCCGAACAACTCCTTCTCGAAGACGTCCTGTCCGGGATCGTCCTGAGCGGCGCGGGCCAGGACGGCGGCGGACAGTGCCCTGGGGTCGCCGGTCTCCGGGTCGACCAGAAGGAGTTCCTCCTCCACTCCCACCGTGCGCAAGGTCGTGCCGTCCTTCCGTCCGCGCCCCGAGGGGCAGCCGCGAGTCTGTACGACCCCGACTGCCCCGGGGGCGGCGGTCGACACCTGCGGGTCAGCGCACCGGGCCCAGCCAGACGGTGGCGAGCGGCGGCAGGGTCAGCCGCAGGAACCCGTCCTCGGGCTTGAGCGCCCCTGGAGCGCCGACACCGACACCGCCGCCGCCGTAGCGGACGTCGTCGGTGTTCAGTGCCTCCGCCCAGGCGGGAACCTCCTCGGGCACCCACAGGCGGTAGTCGTGCCGGACGACCGGGGAGAGGTTCGACACCGCCAGCAGCGGGGACCCGCCGGCGTCGAACCGCAGGAACGCGAAGACGTTGTCCTCGGCCGCGTCGCACAGCACCCAGCGGAAGCCGCCCGGGTCGGTGTCCCGCTGCCACAGCGCGGGGGTGTCCCGGTACAGCGTGTTCAGGTCCCGGACCAGGTCCCGCACACCCCGGTGGTCACCGGCCGCGCAGTAGTCCTCGTCCAGCAGCCACCACTCGGGCCCGTGCGCCTCGGAGAACTCCGCGCCCTGCGCGAACTCCTGTCCCATGAAGAGCAGTTGCTTGCCGGGATGCGCCCACATGAAGCCGAGGTAGGCACGGTGGTTGGCCCGCCGCTGCCACCAGTCGCCCGGCATCTTGGACACCAGCGCCTGCTTGCCGTGCACGACCTCGTCGTGCGAGATGGGCAGGAGGTAGTTCTCGGTGTAGGCGTACACCATCGAGAAGGTCATCTCGTTGTGGTGGTACTTGCGGTGCACCGGCTCCTTCTTGATGTACTCCAGCGAGTCGTGCATCCAGCCCATGTTCCACTTCAGCCCGAAGCCGAGCCCGCCGCTGTCCGTGGGCCGGGTCACCCCGTCCCAGGCGGTGGACTCCTCGGCGATGGTCACCACCCCGGGGCAGCGCCGGTAGACGGTCGCGTTCATCTCCTGCAGGAAGGCGACCGCGTCGAGGTCCTCGCGCCCGCCGAAGACGTTCGGCGTCCACTGCCCGGAGTCGCGCGAGTAGTCCCGGTAGAGCATCGAGGCGACGGCGTCCACGCGCAGGCCGTCGATGTGGAACTCCTCGCACCAGTACACCGCGTTGGCGACCAGGAAGTTGCGCACCTCGGTACGCCCGTAGTCGAAGACGAACGTGCCCCAGTCCGGATGCGTGGCGCGCTGGGCGTCCCCGGGCTCGTACAGCGGGTCGCCGTCGAAGCCGGCCAGCGCCCAGTCGTCCTTCGGGAAGTGCGCCGGCACCCAGTCCATGATCACGCCGATCCCGGCCCGGTGGCAGGCGTCCACGAAGTACCGGAAGTCGTCCGGAGTGCCGAGCCGGGCGGTCGGGGCGTAGTAGGAGGTGACCTGGTAGCCCCACGAGGGGCCGTAGGGGTGCTCCATGACCGGCATCAGCTCGACGTGGGTGAAACCCATCTCCTTGACGTACGCCGGGAGCTGCTCCGCCAGTTCCCGGTAGCTCAGCCCCTTCCGCCAGGACGGCAGATGGACCTCGTACACGGAGAACGGCGCCTCGTGCACCGGGGCGTCGGCGCGGTGCGCCAGCCAGTCCCCGTCGCCCCACTCGTGGTGCGCGGCCGTCACGACGGAGGCCGTGTCGGGCGGTGCCTCGGTGCGGCGCGCCATCGGGTCCGCCTTGAGGAACCGGTCGCCGTACCGCGAGGTGATCTCGAACTTGTACCGCGCGCCCTCGCCGATGCCGGGCAGGAACAGCTCCCACACGCCGCACGCGCCGAGCGAGCGCATCGGGTACTGCGTGCCGTCCCAGTACGTGAAGTCCCCGGCGACGCGCACGCCCTGGGCGTTCGGCGCCCAGACGGTGAAGCGGGTGCCCGCCACGTCGTCGTGGGTCATGGGCTCGGCGCCGAGCGCCTGCCACAGCCGCTCGTGCCGGCCCTCGCGGATCAGGTGCAGGTCCAGCTCGCCGAGCGCGGGCAGGAAGCGGTACGGGTCGTGCGTCTCCTGCTCGCCGTCGTCGTAGACCACCCGCAGTGTGTACGGCGGGATCCCGTCGTACGGCAGCACGGCGGCGAAGAGGCCGCCGCCCTCCGAGACGAGGTCCTGGTGCTCGCCGCCGACCACGACGCTCACGGCGCGGGCGTTCGGGCGCAGCGCCCGGAACAGGACGCCGCCCGGCACCGGATGGGCACCCAGCACGGCGTGCGGGTCGTGGTGAGCGCCGCCCAGCAGCCGGTCGCGCTCAGCGGGATCGAGCGGCGGTGCCGCGGCCGGAGCGGGTTCGGCGGGCTCGGGAAGCACGGTGTCGCGCAGTGCCATGACGTCAGCCTCCCCACACGGCGAGCCGTTTGATCGCCGCCATCGGTACCGGCAGCCAGTCCGGTCGGTGTCTCGCCTCGTACAGCACCTCGTAGACCGCCCTGTCCGTCTCGTGCGCGCGCAGCAGCGCGTGCTTCTTGCGTGGGTCCCAGCCGGCGCGGGCCGCGTAGCCCGCGCAGAACGCCTCCCGGCAGCGGCGCGCCCACTCGGGACGCCAGGGGCGGCGCTGCCGGGCCGCGTAGTCGAAGGAGCGCAGCATCCCGGCCACGTCCCGCACCGGGGACTGAGCTGCCCGCCGCTCGGCGAGCGGCCGGGACGGCTCCCCCTCGAAGTCGATGACGAACCAGTCGCGTCCGGCGTGCAGCACCTGCCCGAGGTGCAGATCGCCGTGGATGCGCTGGGCGGGCGGCCCGGTGTCGCAGGTGGCCAGCGCGCCGAACGCGGCGCGCAGCCCGGGGATGTAGGGCCGCAGCCCGGGCACGGCGTGCGCGGCGGCGTCCAGCCGGGCGCACATCGCCTCCGCCGTACGCCCGTTCTCGCCCGGTCCGGCGGGCGGGAAGGCCTCGGCCAGTGCCAGGTGCACCTCGGCCATGGCCCGGCCCAGTTGGCGGGCCTCGGTGGTGAAGTCGTCGCCCGCGGCGAGCGCGCGCAGGGCCAGCGTCCAGCCGTCGGTCGCGTCGGGCAGGAACGGCTGCAGCACACCCAGTGTGGCCGGGCGGGGAGCGGTCGTGCTGAACCAGGCGACCGGGGCCGGCACCCGGGCGCAGCCCTGCGCGGCCAGCGCGCCGGGCACCTCCAGATCGGGGTTGACGCCCGGCTGGATGCGGCGGAACAGCTTCAGGATGTACGCGTCGCCGTAGACGATCGAGGAGTTGGACTGCTCGGCGTCCAGCAGCCGCGGCGGCAGCCCGCCGGGCAGCTCGACGGCCGGGGCGGTCTCGAAGCGCAGCGGACCCGCCGCCCCGGGGCGGCGCAGCCGCTCCAGGAGCAGATGGGCGGAGCGCGGGTCGTGCAGGGCGTCGTACACGGCGAGTCCGGCCAGCGGCCCCTCTCCGGCCCGTCCGATGAAGGCCCGCTCCAGCCGCGGGGCGACGTGCTCGCGCAGCCCGAGCAGGAGCTGGTAGCAGTCGCCGGGCGGGGGAGTGCCGCCCGGTGTGGGCACCGGCGCGTGCGAGGCGTGCACCAGCAGGTGCAGGCACCCGGGGAACAGCTCGGTCACGGACAGTACCGACAGATCGGTGACGGGCCGGTCCTTGCCCGCGAACCAGCGTTGCTCGGGCAGCCATTCGCGCAGCATCCCGCCCAGCGATGCCAGCGGCCGGTCGGCGCCGGCCGCGGTTCTCGGTCGGAGGGTGATGGTCTTCGGCATGGTGACGCGTCCTTTCCTCGGCGCCGTGCGCTCAGCGGCGGCGGCCGATGCGGGATGCGACTCGGGTGAGCCGGAACCAGTAGAAGCCGTGGCCCGCGAGGGTCAGCAGGTACGGCAGTTCACCGATGGCGGGGAACCGCACCCCGCCGATCAGCTCCACGGGGTGCCGTCCGTCGTAGGCCCGCAGGTCGAGTTCGGTGGGCTGCGCGAACCGCGAGAAGTTGTGGACGCACAGCACCAGGTCGTCGCCGTACTCGCGCAGGAACGCCAGGACCGCCGGGTTGGACGACTGCAGCTCGGTGTAGGACCCGAGTCCGAAGGCGGGGTTCTGCTTGCGGATCTCGATCATGCGGCGCGTCCAGTGGAGCAGGCTGGACGGGGAGGACATGGACGCCTCGACATTGGTGACCTGGTAGCCGTGGACCGGGTCCATGATGGTGGGCAGGAACAGGCGCCCCGGGTCGCACAGGGAGAAGCCGGCGTTGCGGTCGGGGGTCCACTGCATGGGGGTGCGGACGGCGTCGCGGTCGCCGAGCCAGATGTTGTCGCCCATGCCGATCTCGTCGCCGTAGTACAGGATGGGCGAGCCGGGCAGGGACAGCAGCAGGGCGGTGAACAGCTCGATCTG
>NZ_JBEYRK010000031.1:0-105749 GCF_040704065.1 Streptomyces sp. NPDC047869 | reverse complement strand
CGCCGTCGCCCAGCACTTCGGAGTCTGGCCGACCACCATCTCCAGACTCGAACGAGGACTCAGCAGGGACGACGACCTCGCCCACGCCTACCGCGCCTGGCTCCAAGCCGCTTGACAGCAATAGGAGCATCAACGGCCGGGACCATGACCGCCCGACCGCAGGTCAGCGGGGGTCGGTGTCCTGCTGGCCCGGGCAAGAAGCCAGGCCCGCCAGACCCAGGGCGAGAAGAGGTAAGCGCCCACGAGTAAACCCCCCCTGCCCGCGGGTTCGCCGCCGGGAGGGGGCTTTCCGAGGCCGCGATCAAGGCACTGTCACCGAGGCCGGTCCGGGTCGAGGGTGGCCGCTCGAGTCGCGTGGAAGGCCGTCCGCCACCGGGCGCAGTCGCACGGCGGCGTCCAGGCCGGTGCCTGGAGCCGAGTGCAGGGTGATGTTGCCGCCGGAAGCCTGGACGAGGTGGCGGACGATGGGCAGGCCGAGGCCGGTTCCGTCGTGGTGGGAGCCGGCGGCTCGCCAGAAGCGGTCGAAGGCGCGGGCGCGATCGGCCTCGGTCATGCCGGGGCCCTGGTCGATGATGTGGAGTTCGGCGCCGGGCGCGCGGTGGAGCGTGACGGTCGTGCCGGGCGGGGAGACGCGCAGCGCGTTGGCGACCAGGTTGTCGATGACCTGCTCCAGGGCCCCTGGGAGTGCCCACACCCGGCCGGTGCGGGTGCCGGTCACGGCGAGCGTGACGTATTGCTCGGCGGCGAGCGATTCCCATACGGCGACTCGGTCGGCGATGACGGTGTCGAGGACGACCGGTTCCGGGGTGGTGGCGCTGTTCTCCAGGCGGGCCAGGGCGAGCAGGCCCTGCACCATGCGGCTGAGGCGTTCCACCTCGCCGATGGCCTCCTCCAGGCTGCCGTGCGCACGGGGGGCTAGGTAGGGCTCGAAGTTCTCCAGGCGCAAGCGCAGTGCGGTCAGCGGGGTCTTCAGCTGGTGGGAGGCTTCGGAGGCGAACGCCTGCTGGGCCTTGAGGAGTTGTTGCAGGCGGGTCGCTGTGTGGGTGAAGGAGGCGGCGAGACTGCGGAGTTCGGGTGGCCCCGTGGTGGTGTCGGGAGGCTCGGTGAGCCGGCCTTCGGCCAGCTGGGCGGTTGCGGCCTCCAGGGTGCGCAAGGGGCGGGTGATCCAACGGGCGAGGGTGAAGGCGGCCAGCGCCACAGCGGCCAGGATGCAGGCTCCAGCCAGGGCGAGGGCGCCCCAGAGGCGGTGCACCCGGGCGTTGACCTCGGCCATGGGGTAGGTCAGGCGCAGGGCACCCCGGATGGTGGTTCCGGAAGAACCGGGCATCGTGGCTGACAGCGCCTCGTCGCCGGTGGCCACCGTCGGCTGGTTGCGCAGGGCTCGGGCGATGTCCGGCTCGACGGCGAGGCTGATTCCCGTGCGGCCGGACGGGTCGGAGTCGGCCAGGACGATGCCCTGCCGGTCGGTGACGACGACGCGGCCGCCGGTGCGGGTGGCGTAGTCGCCCACGACATCGGGCAGGGCGTCCAGGTTGCCCTCCTCGATGTTCTCCTCGGTGACCTCGGCGAGCATCGAGGCGTCGCGCTCCACGCCCTGGGAGGCGCGGGAGATCTCCGCGCGTGCGTAGATCCAGCCGAGCGGGAGCTCCAGCCCGGCCAGGACGAGGATTGCCAGAGCGAGGTAGCTGAGCAGCAGACGTCGGGTCATCCGGCCGCCCCGGGTTCCCCATCGGTGCCGGGGACGGTGAGGCGGAAGCCGACACCGCGAGCCGTGGTGATCCAGGCCGGGTCGCCGAGCTTGCGGCGCAACGCGGCGACGTGCGCGTCGAGGGTCTTGGTGGGGCCGAAGAAATGGGGGTCCCACACCGTGTCCATGATCTGCTGCCGCGAGCAGACCGTTCCGGGGTCCTCGGCGAGGTAGGCGAGCAGGTCGAACTCGCGCGGCGTGAGCGCGATCGCCGTGCCGTCCAGGCGGACCTGGCGGGTGCGGCGGTTGAGCTCCAGGGAGCCGAGCAGCTGCGGTCCGGGAGCCTCGGGTGCTGCCTGGCGGGTCGGCGCGAGGAGGGACAGTACGCCCTGGGTGCGCCGGGTGACCGCTCGGATGCGGGCCACCAGCTCCCGTACGCCGAAGGGCTTGGCGAGGTAGTCGTCGGCGCCCAGTTCCAGGCCGACGACGCGGTCGGCTTCCTCTCCCCGCGCGGTGATCATGATGATCGGTACGGCGGAGCGGGCGCGCAGGCTGCGGCAGACGTCCAGGCCGTCCATGTCGGGCAGACCGAGGTCGAGCAGGACCAGGTCGGGTGAGCCCTCGGCGCCGACGAGTCCGGCGGCACCGGTGCGGACATGGTCCACGGTGAAGCCGTACCGCCCGAGCCCTTCGGTGAGCGGGCCGGCGATTCGGTCGTCGTCTTCGATGAGCAGGAGCCGCATGGCGCAAGGCTCGCACAGCTGTGCCAGGGGAGTTGGAGTGTTCACGAGAAGCCGCCTGGGACCGGAGGGGCACGGAGGATGGCGAGGGCGAGGGTGTTTCCGCCCGGCCGATCGGCACGGGATGTTGGACCGGCCGGGCGGCGGGAGCGAGGTGGTGACGATCGCCGGCCGTGGGAAGTCAGTCGTCGGCGTGGTCGTCGTCCTCGCGTCCCCGCTCCTCCTCGTGCTCGTCACCGCTTGTTCGGCACCAGTTGTCTCCCTTCCGGCCGGTGGAACCGCGCGTCTCAGCCGTCGTTCTCCTTCTCCTCGGTACCTTCCCGCTTGGTGCCGGTGACCTTGAAGGACTTGTCCAGGTACACCTCGACCGAGGTGCCGTCCTCCTTCTTCACCTCCACCGCGTACATGCCGGGCTTCTCCGTGTCCTCCTCGGACTTCACCACCGTGCCCGGGTACGCGGCGACGGCCGCCGCCTCCGCCTTCTGCTTCACATCGCCCGTCAGCGGCGGTTCCTTCTTGTCGTCGGTGTCCCCGGCGGCCTCTCCCGCCGCATCGGCACCTCCCGTGCTCTGGGCGGCCTGCTGGGTGTCCGACTTCGAACCGCCGGAGCTGTCGTCGGAACCGCCACCACCACAGGCGGCGAGGGCGAACATCAGCACGGCGGCGGGTGCGGCGAGGAGGGCACGACGGGGCAAGGCGCGCATGAGCTGCCTCCAGACTCCGGGGATCGGTGATCCGGGAACCGGACCACCGGGGGACGGGAACGACCCTAGGAAGCCCATGTCGAGAGCCCGTCCAGCGATTGGAGAGCAGCAGCCCAGCAGATGTCCAAAGTTTCGCCACCGGGGCCTGAAGCCAGGCCGTCTGCCTTTCCGAGACACTGCATGCGGACCCGCATAGATGAAGACGGGAACGGACTCACCTTGCGCCCGGATCTCCTGAATCAGATCTCAGCGGAGCTGATCACCAGTCGGACGATGCCGGCCCGTCGGCGGCAGTACCCACTCTGGCGCTGCCCGTTGTTTCGGCTGGACTGACGTCGGCGATTCCTCGCCGTGCCCGACGCGGGCGTCATCCGGAGCCGGCGAAGTGGGGCCGCGGCCCAGTTTCGGCTCGGCAGGTTTAGAAACCGCAGGTCAGCGACCTGAAGTGGGCGCTCCCTTGTGGATCTGTGCCGACGGCCACAGCAATCAGGCCGAACGAAGGCGCATACTGAGCCATGACCAAGCCTGCTGCGCCGAAGCGCCATCTGCCCACCAGCCCGTTCAAGGCCCCGGTCACACCGGCTCCCAAGTACTTCGCCGTGGGCGATCAGGTCACGCACGACATGTATGGCCTCGGCCGAGTGGTCGGCATCGAGGACGGAGTCGCGGTGCTCGTCGACTTCGGCTCGTCGCAGATGCGGATCTTGAGCCCGTACGCCAAGATGACCAAGCTGTAGGACCGCTGTGCCCGGTCACGGCACAACCAGGTTCCGATAGGGGCCTGCACCGAGAGAGAGTTCTCCGATCGACATGACGTCGCTGTTCTCCGCCCTGGAAGGGCAACCCAGCCGCTCCGCCGCGGTATCGCCGCCTCCGGCGACCAACCCCTTCCAGGCCCCCGACTTCGGGGATGACGAAACCTTGCTGTTCGAAGACGTGCAGGAGCCGGCCCCGGCCGTACGTCCGGCGCGGCGCAAGGCGGCTTAGCACCACGCACACCGGCCGGCAGGGCGTCGCGATCGACCCGACGGCCGGCAGGGGCACCACCCAGGCGCAGGCGCGCAGCGGACGGAAGCCGTAGCCGACGGCCGCGGGCGCAGACCAATGAGGCGCCCGGCCGGGAGCTCCGGCCGGGCGCCTTCATCGCATCCCCTGGCGGGAGCTAGTCCACCGAGGCGATCGCCGTCTCGCGGGCGGCCGTCTCCGTGCCGTCGGCGAGGGTGGCGGTCACGCGGTAGTACGTGGTCGTGCCCTTGGGCATGGTGGTGTCCGCGTACGACCAGCCGGTGCTGTCACCGCGCGTCTGGACGTCGACCTTGTCGAAGACGTGGGTCGACCGGTTCCAGCGGTAGACGGCGAAGCCGGTCACCTTGCTGCCGTTGGCGCCCGTGTCGCTGCCCAGCCACCAGCGGACCGAGCCGTACACGTCACCGTTGAGGTGGCCGAGCGGGTTGTCGCCCACGGCCGGGCCGGCGTCGGCGTCGGGGCGCAGGTCGAGCTCGGTGACGTCCTGGACGGAGGCGCCGGTCTCGGGGGTGAGCTGGTTGCCGTACTGGTCGACGGCGACGACGCTGTAGCGGACCTGCTCGCCGTCGGCGACCGTACGGTCGAGGTGGTGGGTCTCCGTGAACTCCTCGGGCTTGAGGGTCCAGCCGTCGATGAGCGGCTTGTAGACCCACTCGCCGTCGACGAGGGTGCCCCGCGTGATGAGGTAGTGGTCGAGACCGGGGTCGTCACTGGCGTCCCAGCTCAGCGAGACGCCGTTCTCCCGGGCGGTGGCGGTCATGCCCGTCACCGGGGGCGGCGGGGTGCTGTTCCCCGCGACGGCGACCGGCATCTCGACAGAGGGGGTGCCCCCGTTCCCCGCGCCGTCCACGGCCACGACCGTGTAGTAGTAGGTGGCGCCCGGCGGCGGGGCCGCCTCCGTGAAGGACGTGCCCTGGATGCCCTTGGCGACCTCCACGACCTTGCGCCCGCTCTCCGCGCGCGGCTTGTCGTAGCGCAGGACCGTGTACCCGACGAAGTCCTCGCTGGTGGCCTCCGACTTGTCCCAGGTGAGCCTGACCCCGCGCTCGTCCTCGACCGCCGTCGCGTTGTACGCGGTGTTCACGGGACCCGTCTTGTCCCGCGTGTAGAACTCCGCCGTGCCGGAAGCCGCCGACTCGTTGCCGTGCGTGTCGACCGCCGTGACGACGTAGTAGTACGTGTCCCCGGTCTGCGGCAGCGGCTGCTCGTACCAGGCGCCGCTGAGCGGCTTGTCGCCGTTCAGCCGGTTCGCCGCGGTGAGCGCGACCGGCCTGCCGGTGGTGGAGCGGTACACGTTGTACCCGGCGAGGTCCGCCTCGGTGTTCCCGTACCAGGAGAGGCCGACCTTCTCGGAGTAGTCGGGCTTCCAGGCGTCCTCGACCCCCTTCGGTGCCGCGGGAGCGCTCTCGTCGACGGTGGTGACGGACTTGTCCGCCGTACCCGCGGACTCGTTGCCCGCCTTGTCGTAGGCGCGGACCTCGTAGTAGTAGACCGCGCCGTTCTTCGGCAGCGTGGTGTCCGTGTACGAGGTGGAGGTCGTCGTGGCCAGCGGCTTGGTGCCGTACGAGGTGCCCTGGAGCCGGCGGTACACGCGGTAGCCCGCTAGGTCCATCTCCTTGTTGGCCGTCCAGCCGAAGTTGGCCCGGCGCGACGAGTCGTACGTGAGGGAGGTGCCGGTGGGCACGAGGGGCTTGACCTTGTCGACGGTGGCGGACGTGCGGGGCAGGTAGTCCGCCTTGACGTTCGCGGAGCCCGTCCAGTTGACGAAGTCGAAGCGGAGGGTGTGCGTCCCGGACGGGATGGTGATGTCGACGGTCTTCGTCTGGGTCGTCGAGACGTTCTTCCAGATGTCGACCTTGCGCGTGCCGTCGAGGTACACGCGCAGGCCGTCGCGGGTCGCGACGGGGATCGAGAACGGGCCGCCGGAGCCGAAGTCCCGGGTGACCGTCCAGCGCACGCCGAAGTAGTTGCCGGGCAGCCCGGCGACGGGGGCGCCGGTGCCCCAGTTCTGATCGATCCTCGAGTCGCAGTCGGTCTTCTTCGGTGTGCCGGAGAAGGTCGTGTTCGCGTAGAACTGCCTTTTGAAGACGGGCGACTTACAGGTAACGGTCGCCGTGGCGGCACCGGCGGCGGACGTGCACGTGAGCAGGGCTCCGGTCGTCGCGAGGACGGTGGTCGCGGCGAGGGCGGACGCACGAGTGGCTCGGGTCATGCCTTCCTTCGTTTCGGGTCGGCGGTGGGAAGACGGCGTCTCGCCACCGCCGACCCAGACCTTCCGGAAGGGCGGGGGGTTGTGCGGGTTTCGGGTGTGGCGTGCCTCACGGAGCCGGACGCAGTCGGCGCCTGACGTCCGGTGCCGAAGCCCCCGGTGCGCATACGCGGGGGCGTACGGCCGGTCACCCGGCAGCGCACGCCTCGGACGCGTCGGCATCCTCGCCGGCGAAGGCCATCCCGGATGTCAGCGCTCGGGCGGCGTCGGCGAAGTACTGTTCGTCGGCGCCGGGGGTGAGGCCGAGGGTGACGCCCTGGGTGAGGCCGGTGAACAGTGCCCGGAGGGCCACGGCCAGGCGCCGCGCCTGATCCGGCGTCACGAGGCTTCCCCTGTGCGGCCTCCCGGCGAACAGCGCGACCAGGTGGCTCTCCTGCGCCTGGACGGAGGCGGCGAGCCTGGATCCGAGCTCCGGGTCGTGCAGGGCCATGTCCAGCAGGGTGATCTGCAGTGACAGGGCGGCCGACGCTTCGGAGGCGTCACAGGTGCGCCGGAAGTGCCGGGCGAGGGCGTCGACCGCTTCCAGGAGATCCAGCCCGGCGGGAACGGCCTGCTCGATCTCTTCGTAGTGCGGCCGCAGATGGTCGGTGACCAGGGCGACCACCAGGCCGTTCTTGCTGCCGAAGAGGGAGTAGACGGCGCCGGTGGTCAGGCCGGCCCGAGCGGCGATGTCCTCGAGCCGGGCGCGGTGCCCGTCTCGGGAGACGGCCTCGAACGCGGCCTCCAGCAGGGCGCGGCGGTTGCGGTCCTTCGTTTCCGCTCTCGTCATTCTCATAACCTCATTATTCTAGTAATCGAGTTACGCATTCCGAGGCAGGACCAGGCAGCAGGAAGGAACGCTCGTGACCCAGGCCCAGACCCAGGCCACCGCGACGGCGGCGACCTACCGGATGGTGGGGGTCGTCGCCGACGGCATCTTCAAGGTGCTGATCGGCGCGGCCTTCGTCATCGGCGCGACCCGGCTCGGTGATCTGCTCGGCGTGGCAACCTGGCTGATGATCACCTCCGGCGTGGTCCTGCTCATCGGCGGCGGGATCGAGATCAGGTTCGTGCGCAGCCGCTCGCTGCGCACGTACACGCGGCTCATGATCGGTTACGACAGCTGCTGGACGCTGACGGCGCTCGCCGGCCTTCTGCTGGCTTGGCGGGGCAGCGGCGCCGGGGGAGAGGTGTGGGTGGGGTACCAGACGGTGGCGCCACTCGTCTTCGCCGCACTGCTGGTGACATCCGCCCCGGTACGGACGACCGCGGACGCCCGCGCGAAGGATTCCGCACACTGACCCGGGGCCCGCGCTCCCTACCGGACGCCTGGCGCCCGACGCTTGACCCGCTTCGGTGACCGTGAGCCCGGCGGTGATTCGGCCGCGGGGGTTCTGGAAACCTGTAGCGGCATGTTCCGAAGCATCGTGTGGGGGTGTGCCGCGGGGGCTGCCGGTACCACCGCCCTGAACGCCGTGACGTACGCCGACATGGCGCTGCGGGGGCGGCCTTCCAGCGGCACCCCGGAGACCGTGGTGGACAAGGTCAGCTCGGGCCTGGGGCATCCGGTCCCGGAGTCGGAGGGGCGGGAGAGCCGGCTGACCGGGCTGGGGGCGCTGTCGGGCATCGCCGTGGGGGTCGCGGCCGGTGTGGCCGTGGCGCTCGCTCACCGGGCGGGTGCGCGCGTACCGGTGTGGCTGGGCGGGCCGCTCACCGGGGCCCTGGCGATGGCGGCGGCGGACGCTCCGATCGCCGGCCTCGGGGTCAGTGATCCACGGACGTGGTCCGCGGCGGACTGGGCCTCGGACGTGGTCCCGCACCTCGCCTACGGCCTGGTCACCTACGGAGTCGTGGCGGCGTCCGCGGACCGGTGATCCACCGGTGGGCGGCCTTCGGGCCGCGGGCAGCGGCCGTCCCGATTTCCCGTGCTACTTCCCGCAGGCTGGGAACTCGGCCCGTGTAGCGAACCCGGACAGCGACCCGGGGACGGGATACTGAGGGATCATGTCTGCTGACCGCTTGGCCCGACGGGGGTGATGACCATGCAGCCCGAGCAGCCCGAGCAGCCGGACGGTGGTATGCCGCCCGATGTGAGGGGCCGAATGCACGTCAGTGACGCGCTGGCCGCCGCCGCCCGCGAGGTGCGGCACGACCCGCAGCGGATGCCGGAGGCGCTGTGCGCGGCGTGTGTGCGGCTGCTGCCGGTGACCGGTGCCTCCGTGTCGATATCCGGCGGCCGCGGGATCCAGATGACCTGGTGCGCCAGTGACCGGGTCGCGGCACGGCTCGCCGAGCTTCAGTACACCCTGGGCGACGGGCCCTGCCAGACCGCCCTGGAGCAGGGCGCGCCCGTGATCGCCGCCGATCTGACCGACGGGCGTGACGTCCGGCGCTGGCCGGTCTTCGCGCACGAGGCGGCCGGGCTCGGTGTGCTTGCGGTGTTCTCGCTGCCCCTGGGGGTCAGCGGCGCCGCTGTCGGCACCCTCGATCTGTACTGCGACGAGGCGGGCGGGCTGTCCGAACCCGACCTGCGCACGGCGCTGTGGGTGCGCGACGCGGTCACGTACGCCCTGATGAGCGTGCAGCCCGCCTACGACGACACCGATGATGCGGTGGAGGAAGGGGTAGCGTCCTGGGTGGAGGCCTCGGAGGCCGACCACACCGAGGTCTACCAGGCGGTCGGCATGGTGATGGTGCAGATCGACCTGGACCCCGAGCAGGCCCTGGACCGGATGCGCGCCCGCGCCTTCGCCGAAGGCCTTACGGTCAGCCAGGTGGCCCGGGACGTCCTGGCCCGCCGACTCCGCTTCCAGCCGGAGCCGGACGACCGCGACGACGAGCAGGGAAGGGACGGTGACCGGTCATGAGCCGGGAACAGCAGCTCGCCGAGGCGCTCGTCGGACTGGCCGACTCCTTCGCCGACGACATCGACCCCGTCGTGCTCGTGGACCGGCTGGCACAGCACTGTGTGGAGATCAGCGGCGCCGACGCGGTCGGCATCATGGCCGTCACCGCCCGCGGCGACCTGCGCACGCTCGCGGTCACCGACGACCAGGCCGGTTTCCTGGAGCTTTTCGAGCTGCAGACGGACGAGGGACCGTGCCTGGACTGTTTCCGTGAGGGCCACCGCGTCGACGCCCGGGATCTCGCCGCCGACACCGACCGCTGGCCCCAGGTCGTCCCGTTCGCCCTGCACAGCGGCTTCCGCGCGGCCCACGCGCTGCCGTTGCGCGTCCACGGGCAGACCGTCGGCGCCGTCAACCTGCTGCTGCGCGAGCCGGGCGGGCTGGCCCCGCTCGAACTGGACCTGGCCCAGGCGCTCGCGGACGTGTCGGCCGTCGCGCTCGTCAACTGGACCCCGGATCCGCTGCGGCCCACCGACGTCGCCAGCAGCGTCCAGGCCGCGCTGGCCGGCCGCGCGGCGGTGAGCATGGCCACCGGGATGATCGCCGAAACGGCCGGCCTCCCCCTGGCCGAGGCCCACGGCCTGCTGCGCGCCTACTCCCGGGACCGGCACCAGCGCCTCGTCGACACCGCGCACGCCCTGATCCGCCGCGCCCTCACCCCGGACGCGGTGCTCGCGGCCCGGAGCTGACGCCCACGCGCGGAGCATCCGGCGCGGCTGGTCGACGCCCCGCACCCCTCCGAAGTCGGCATCCCGCGCGCGGAGTCGACGCCCCCGCGCGCCTCCCGGAGTCGGCGCCCGGCCCGGGACGGGACCCGGTACGCGGCACGGATCTGCCGTCCCGCCCGCACGCGACTAGGCTGACAAGTGCCGGGAAGCGCCCGGCAGCGAGGCCCGCAGGTCCCGTGGCCCCCCAGCGCAGGGAGCGGCCATGCAGAAGTTCTCCTGCGAGACCGTGGCCGACCTGGCGGTCCCCGGACTGGCCACCGGCAGGCTGACGGTACTCGCCGTGCACGGCGTCGCCGACGCCTCGACCAGTACGGGTCTCGCCGCCGCCCTCGCCGCGCCGGGCTCCGCCCAGCTCGTCGTCGACCTGACCGGCCTGTACCGGCTGGAGGCAGCGGGCGCCGAGGTCCTGCACCGGTTCGCCGAGGAGTCGGCCGCCCGCGGCCGCCCGCTGCGCCTGACCGGCTGCACCGCCCAGGCGGCCGCCGTGCTCGCCCGGACCGGGGCGGCCCGCGAGCCGGCCGGCCGCGCCGGGCCCGAGCTGTACGCGACGGTGTCCGAAGCGCTCGCCGCGGTGATCGCCGCGGCCGCCGCGGCACCGGAGCCGGCGCCCGGGCCGTCGTTCGCGCGCACCGACGCGGTGGGACTGCGGCACCGCCTGCTCGCCCACTCCCTGGTCGCCCGGGCGCAGGGCCTGCTCATGGAGCGCTACGGCCTTCCCGGCCCGGGTGCCGCCGGCACGCTGCTGCGTACGGTGGCCCGGCGGCATGGGATGCGGACGGCCCGGCTGGCCGGGGCCCTGGCGCAGGCCGAGCCGCCGCGGCCCGGTGAGCCCTGGTTCACCGGCCGCGGGCACCCCGCCGAGCCCGCCGTCGGTTTCCTGCCGCTGCCCGTAGGCCAGGCGCTGCCGCTGTCGGTGTTCCTGGACGCGCTCCGCGACACCGTCTGCGCGATCACGCACACCGACATGGCCAACGTGCAGCTCCTGGACCCCAGCGACAACACGCTGTGGCTGGAGTCCCACTGCGGCTTCCCCGCCGACTTCGTGCACTTCTTCGCGGTGGTCGACGGCACCACGACCCCGTGCGGCCACGCGGCCCGCAAGAGCGAACGGGTCGTGGTGGACGACGTGGCCAGCGCCCCGGACTTCGACGAGCCCTCACGCGCCGCGACGCTCGCCGCGCACAGCCGCTCGGTGCAGTGCACGCCCATCCCCGGCCCCGCCGGCCGTGCGCAGGGCATGTTCTCCACCCACCACGCCCAGCCGGGCCACGACTTCACCGGTGCCCAGTTCGTCGCCCTGGACACCGTCGCCCGGGAGGCGGGGGCCTGGCTGGACTGGTACCGGACGACCACGGTGCTGGACGCGCTGGAGGACCTGCACCGCAGCGCACAGGGGCCCTGAACGCCGGCGCGCGGGGACCGTGCACACCGGAGGGCCGGTGTGAAACACGCTCACACCGGCCCTCGGGGTTCGTTACGGGTCAGCCGCACTGGCAGGGAGCGCCCGACTGGCACCCGCAGCCACAGCCCGACCCGCAGCCGCACGCGGCGACGAGCGGGAGGTGCCTGCTCTCGGTGGGTTGGTCCGACTCGCGCGTCTGCGCGGGGTCGGGCGTGATGCCGGGGGATTCGGCCATGGGTCCCCTCCTCAGAGGCTCGGCGAAGTGCCTTCGCCCATTCCATGCCCGTTCCGCCGGGCGCATCAACGGCGCATCGAGGCGTCCGCCCACCCCGCCCGGCCTCCCGCGAGCCGGGCACGAGCCGGCCGGGAGCGGCGGCTCGTGCCCGGACGGGAGGCTCTACGCCCCCTCGACCTTGGTCACCGGCTGGATGTCCTGCTGCAGGTCGTCCGCGTGCTCGCCGGTCACCAGGTAGACGACCCGCTTGGCGACGGCCACCGCGTGGTCGGCGTACCGCTCGTAGTACCGGCCCAGCAGGGTGACGTCGACGGCGGTCTCGATGCCGTGCTTCCAGCGGTCGTCGATCAGGTGCTGGAAGAGGGTGCGGTGCAGCAGGTCCATGTCGTCGTCGTCCTGCTCGAGCTGCATCGCGAGGTCGACGTCCTTGGTGACGAGCACCTCGGCCGCCTTCGCCATCAGCCGCTGGGCGAGCTGGCCCATCTCCAGGATCGTGGCGTGCAGGTCGTGCGGGACCGCGCGCGCGGGGAAGCGCAGCCGGGCCAGCTTCGCCACGTGCTGGGCGAGGTCGCCGGAGCGCTCCAGGTCGGCCGACATGCGCAGCGAGGTGACGACGATCCGCAGATCGGTCGCCACCGGCTGCTGGCGGGCGAGCAGGGCTATCGCCCGGGCCTCCAGGTCGTGCTGGAGCTCGTCGACCTTCTTGTCGGCCTCGATCACGTTCTCGGCCAGCTTCAGGTCGGTGTCGAGGATGGCGGTCGTGGCGCGCCCGATCGCCGACCCGACCAGCCGGGCCATCTCCACCAGGCTGTCGCCGATCGAGTCAAGTTCCTCGTGGTACGCGTCCCGCATCAGAGCTTCCCTCTCGTACGTTCTTCCTTCGGGGGTTCCCAGGGGCCGTGACACCAGGCGCCCCGTGGCGTGACCGGCGGTGTGAACCCCACGTTCCCACGTTCTGCCCCGTACGCGTCCGTTTCCGCCACCCCAAATGAACCGGTTCTGGCTCCAAGGTGAACTCTGGGCGACGAGTGTTCGAGGTCGCACCTCGACGGCTGTGGTCATGTCGCACGCCGTGCCTAACCTTGTGGCATGGACGTGAACGCGGCGGTCGCCGCAGCGGCAGCGATCGCCGGGGTGCTCACCGGTGTCATCGCCATGCTGGCGTTCCGCTGGAGCGAACGCGACCAGAAGCGACCCACCAGGACTTCCTTGCACACCGATGCCGTACTCCCGCCCGGCGTGGACACCGTGCTGTCCGTGCTCAGCTCCTCGGCCGTCGTCCTCGACGAGGCCGACGCCGTCGTCAAGGCCAGCTCCGCCGCCTACGCCCTCGGGCTGGTCCGCGGCGGCAAGCTCTCGGTCGAGCCGATGCTGCAGATGGCGCGGGACACCAGACGCGACGGCGAGATACGCCAGGTCGAACTGGACCTGCCCCGGCGCGGCACGGGACGCGGCGAGGCGCTCGCCGTCTCCGCGCGCGTGGCCCCACTCGGCTCCCGGCTGGTCCTGCTGCTGGTCGAGGACCTCACCGAGGCCCGCAAGATCGAGGCAGTACGGCGCGATTTCGTGGCCAACGTGAGCCATGAGCTGAAGACGCCCGTCGGCGCGCTCTCCCTGCTCTCCGAGGCCGTCATGGACGCCTCCGACGACCCCGAGGCCGTCCAGCGCTTCGCCGGCCGCATGCAGATCGAGGCGACCCGGCTGACCAACCTGGTCCAGGAGCTCATCGACCTGTCGCGGGTCCAGAACGACGACCCCCTCGAGGACGCCGAGCCGGTCCGGGTGGACGAGCTGGTCGCCGAGGCCGTCGACCGCTGCCGCCACCAGGCGGGCACCAAGCAGATCATCATGGCCGCCGGGGGGACCGCCGACCTGCACGTCTGGGGCAACCGCGGCCAGCTCGCCGCCGCCCTCGGCAACCTGGTCGAGAACGCCGTGAACTACTCCCCGGCCCGCACCCGCGTCGGCATCGCCGCCCGCAGGATCAGCGCCCCGGGCGGTGACCTGATCGAGCTGGCCGTCACCGACCAGGGCATCGGCATCTCCGACAAGGACAAGGAGCGCATCTTCGAGCGCTTCTACCGCGTCGACCCGGCCCGCTCCCGGGCCACCGGAGGCACCGGTCTGGGTCTCGCGATCGTCAAGCACGTGGTCGCCTCGCACGGCGGGGAGGTCACGGTGTGGAGCGCCGAGAACCAGGGCTCCACGTTCACCCTCAGACTGCCGGAGGCGGGCGCGGCCCGCGACCGCGCACAGCAGCACCCCGACCTCGATGACGAGGCCGGCGGCGCCCCCGACTCATCTCCTTACGAACCGCTTCCCGCCCCGGAGGTCCTTCCGTGACCCGAGTGCTCGTCGTCGAGGACGAGGAGTCCTTCTCCGACGCCCTGTCGTACATGCTCCGCAAGGAGGGCTTCGAGGTCGCCGTCGCGGCCACCGGCCCCGACGGACTCGACGAGTTCGAGCGCAACGGCGCCGACCTCGTTCTCCTCGACCTGATGCTGCCGGGTCTGCCCGGTACGGAGGTGTGCCGTCAGCTGCGCGGCCGCTCCAACGTCCCCGTGATCATGGTGACCGCGAAGGACAGCGAGATCGACAAGGTCGTGGGGCTCGAGATAGGAGCCGACGACTACGTCACCAAGCCCTTCTCCTCCCGCGAGCTGGTCGCCCGCATCCGCGCGGTGATGCGCCGCCGCGGCGAGCCGGAGGAGGTCACCCCGGCCGCCCTGGAGGCGGGCCCGGTCCGCATGGACGTCGACCGGCACGTGGTGACGGTCTCCGGCTCCAAGGTCGACCTCCCGCTGAAGGAGTTCGACCTGCTGGAGATGCTGCTGCGCAACGCGGGCCGCGTCCTGACCCGCATGCAGCTCATCGACCGGGTCTGGGGCGCCGACTACGTGGGCGACACCAAGACCCTGGACGTCCACGTCAAGCGCCTGCGCGCCAAGATCGAGCCCGACCCGGGCGCGCCGCGGTACCTGGTGACGGTGCGCGGCCTGGGCTACAAGTTCGAGCCGTAGGCCCGACGGCGGGCAGCGCACGGCGAAGGGCGGCACCCCGCACGGGGTGCCGCCCTTCGCCGTGTACGGCTGCTCAGTTGCCGGCGGCCGACTGCGACGCGGAGTCGCTCGGGGTGGCGCCGGTGGCGTCGCCGCCGGAGGCGTCCCCGCCCGAGACGGTCGCGGCGTCCGAGGCGCTCGCGGAAGCGCTCGCCTTGCCCGGCTTGCCCTTGCCGGAGGCGGTCGCGCCCGGGGCCGCGGAGGCCGAGGCGGACGGGACCTCGCTCGGGCCCCAGCCGCTGAAGTAGCTGGTGGCCGGCACCACGAAGGCGCGCAGGCTCACGTCACCGGTCTTGTCGAAGGTGAAGGTCACCTTCTGGGCGTTGCCGTCGCGGACCGCCTCGCGGCTGTTCTCCAGCACCGCGGAGGCGTTGCCCTTGCCGCCGAGGATGAGCGAGCCCTGCGGCGGGATGGTCAGGCTCTGGCCCTTGGCGGGGTGCAGCGTGGCGGTCTTGCCGGTGCCCGGGACGGCGATCGACTGCAGGGTCTGCGCGGTCTTGCCGGTGTTGAAGATGGTCGCGGACACGACGGCCGGCCCGGTCGATGTCAGGTCGGGCTGCGTGATGACCGTGGCGTTCTGGACCTTGATGCTTCCGACGCTGGTCGCCGCGTTGTCCGGCTTGATCTGCAGGGTCTGGGCGTCGTTGCCGGAGCCGCACGCGGCGAGCGAGGCGACCGAGAAGGCGATGGCGGCGGCGCCGAGGGCGCCGCGTCGAAGGCTGCTGCTCACGGCGGCGGCATCTCCTTGAACGCAGGGGCGGCTCCCGTATAAAGCCGCCCTAAGTGTCTGTCAGCGGCCTCAGGTTACCGAGCCGTTCCCGCGCGACCACACCCGACCCTCCCCCAAGCGCCCCGCTTCCCTCCGGGTGGGGGTACCCCGGGGGCCGCAGGTGACTCGCCGGTCACATTGCCGGAGCGGCCGTCCGCATTCGTATAACGCCCCCGCGACACCGAGGTCCGCATCCCGGCAACACGCTGCGCGAAATTTCCGTGAAGGAATGCGCGACCACCTCGGATATTGATCATCCGCCGCCCTTCCGGGGTCTTGTGATCAATTCCGGATTCGTCTCGGACCCGACCTCCGCCGCCGAACGGAGTAGCGGAAGTCGTACCCTTGGGAGCGGACATATCGGGACGTTCAACCTTCTGGAGGCGGCTCGGGGCGTGTGTGGCGTTCGTGTTTCGCCTCGCCCGGAGAGCCCCTCCGACCTGCGAATTCCCGCCGCCTTCCGGCTCGGCCGACTCCCTCGCAGCACGTTCCTGTTGCTGTTGTCAAGCCCCGAGATATGCCCTGACCTGCGAAAACGCCATTCAGAACACGCCGTATCCGTGTTACCCTGGATAGCCACGGAAGGGGTACCTGTCACATGACGTTCAAGGTTGGCGACACCGTGGTCTATCCCCATCACGGGGCCGCGCTGATCGAGGCTATCGAAACTCGTCAGATCAAAGGCGTGGACAAGACCTACTTGGTGCTGAAGGTCGCCCAGGGTGACCTCACGGTGCGTGTGCCAGCGGACAATGCGGAGTTCGTCGGCGTGCGTGATGTGGTCGGTCAGGACGGGCTGGACCGGGTCTTCGAGGTACTGCGCGCGCCGTACGCAGAGGAGCCCACGAACTGGTCCCGTCGCTACAAGGCAAACCTGGAGAAGCTCGCCTCCGGCGATGTCATCAAGGTCGCGGAAGTCGTGCGTGACCTGTGGCGTCGCGAGCGCGAGCGCGGACTCTCCGCCGGCGAGAAGCGCATGCTCGCCAAGGCCCGCCAGATCCTGGTGAGCGAACTCGCCCTCGCGGAGAACACCAACGAGGACAAGGCCGAGGCCCTGCTCGACGAGGTGCTCGCCTCCTGACGCGCGACAGGCGGCAACCACTGCCGTCAGCACGCTCTGCACAGTGAAATGCCGCGGTGCCCGATGACACTCAACCTGTCGCCGGGCGCTGCGGCATGTTCGTCCCCGGACATACCGGCCACCGAGCCGGGCCGCCGCGAGTGCCTGCCGTTCATCTCGGGGGAGAGCCCCCGATACTTGTTGTGCCGGGCCCGGGCAGATGACTCGACCAGGGTCACGGAAGGGTCCGGTCGAGCGGTCGTGCCCGGCACTCTCCAGGCCATACCCACCTAGGTCGAGCACACAAACCTGACAGGAACCGATGTCTGACGATTCGCGCCCCGCACCCGCGCAGATCCCCGTCGCCGCCGTGATTCCCGCCGCCGGCCGCGGCGTACGCCTCGGCCCGGGCGCCCCCAAGGCGCTCCGCACGCTGAACGGCACGCCCATGCTGATCCACGCGGTGCGCGCCCTCGCCGCGTCCCGCCATGTCTCCCTGGTGATCGTCGTCGCGCCGCCCGACGGAGCCGCCGAGGTCAAGTCGCTGCTCGACGCGCACGCCCTCCCCGACCGGACCGACTTCCTCGTCGTGCCCGGCGGGGACAGCCGCCAGGAGTCGGTCCGGCTCGGCCTCGACGCCCTGCCGCCCGAGTACGGCGCCGTCCTCGTCCACGACGCGGCCCGCCCGCTGGTCCCGGTCGACACCGTGGACGCGGTCATCGAGGCCGTGCGCGACGGAGCGCCCGCCGTCGTTCCCGCGCTGCCGCTGGCCGACACCGTCAAGGAGGTCGGGCCCGCGGCCGTCCCCGGCGACCCCGAACCGGTCGTGGCCACGCCCGAGCGGTCCCGGCTGCGTGCCGTGCAGACGCCCCAGGGCTTCGACCGGGAGACCCTGGTCCGCGCCCACGAGACGGTCACCGAGGACGTCACGGACGACGCGAGCATGGTCGAGCGGCTCGGCCTGCGGGTCGTCACCGTCCCCGGCCACGAGGAGGCCTTCAAGGTCACCCGCCCGCTCGACCTCGTCCTCGCCGAGGCGGTCCTGGCCCGCAGGAGGCTCAACGATGGCTTCTGACGCTCCCGCGCTGCCCCAGGTCGGCATCGGCACCGACATCCACGCCTTCGAGGACGGCCGCGAGCTGTGGTGCGCCGGACTGAAGTGGGAGGGCGAGGGACCGGGCCTGGCCGGGCACTCCGACGCGGACGTCGTCGCCCACGCCGCCTGCAACGCGCTCTTCTCCGCGGCCGGACTCGGCGACCTCGGACAGCACTTCGGCACCGGCCGCCCCGAGTGGTCCGGCGCCTCCGGGGTCACCCTGCTCACCGAGGCCGCCCGGATCGTCCGCGTGGCCGGGTTCACCATCGGCAACGTCGCCGTCCAGGTCGTCGGGCCCCGCCCGAAGATCGGCAAGCGGCGGGACGAGGCGCAGAAGATCCTCTCCGAGGCGGCCGGCGCGCCGGTGTCCGTGTCCGGCGCGACGACGGACGGGCTCGGCTTCCCCGGACGCGAGGAGGGCCTGATGGCGGTCGCCACCGCGCTCGTGGTGCGGGTGCGCTGAGGGCGTGCGAGGGTACCTGCAATGTCACCGCAGACTCGAGGTAGTGGAGGTACCCATGCCCGCCCCCCTGTCCGACCGGCTCAAGTCCCTGCTCGACCGACCCGTCTTCGTCGTGGTCGGCACGATCCAGCCCGACGGCAGCCCGCAACTGTCCCCGGTGTGGGTGAAGCGGGACGGCGACCAGATCCTGTTCTCCACGACCGTCGACCGCCGCAAGAAGAAGAACATCGACCGCGACCCCCGGGTGAGCGTGGTCGTCCAGGACCCCGAGATGCCCTACGTCTACGGCGAGATCCGGGGCACCGCGGAGATCACCACCGACGGCGCCGACGACCTCATCGACGAGCTGTCGCTGAAATACACCGGCAAGAAGTACGCCGAGTTCAACCCCGCCTCGGCCGACGACGCCGATCGGGTGGTCGTCCGGATCACGCCCAAGAAGGTCGTGGGCATGTTCTAGCCAACCGGCACGAGGCACCTCTCCGGGCCCACTACCCTGGAGAGGTGACTATTCGCCTGTACGACACCAGCGCCCGGCAGATCCGTGACTTCGCCCCGCTCAAGCCGGGTTGTGTCTCGATCTACCTCTGTGGCGCCACCGTGCAGGCGGCCCCGCACATCGGGCACATCCGCTCGGGCCTCAACTTCGACATCATGCGCCGCTGGTTCGAGTACCGCGGCTACGAGGTGACGTTCGTCCGCAACGTCACCGACATCGACGACAAGATCATCGCCAAGGCCAAGGAGCAGAACCGGCCCTGGTGGTCGATCGGCTACGAGAACGAGCGCGCCTTCAACGACGGCTACACCGCCCTCGGCTGCCTCCCGCCCACCTATGAGCCCCGTGCCACCGGCCACGTCACCGAGATGGTCGAGATGATGCAGGGCCTCATCGAGCGCGGGCACGCCTACGCGGCCGACGGCAACGTCTACTTCGACGTGCGGTCCTTCCCGCGCTACCTGGAACTGTCCCGGCAGGAGCTGGACAACCTGCTCCAGCCGTCCGGCGAGGGCGAGACCGGCAAGCGGGACCCGCGCGACTTCGCCATGTGGAAGGCCGCCAAGCCGGGCGAGCCCACCTGGCCCACCCCGTGGGGCCCCGGCCGGCCCGGCTGGCACCTGGAGTGCTCCGCCATGGCCCACAAGTACCTGGGCAGCGCCTTCGACATCCACGGCGGCGGCCTGGACCTGATCTTCCCGCACCACGAGAACGAGATCGCCCAGGCCAAGGCCTACGGCGACGACTTCGCCCAGTACTGGGTGCACAACGCCTGGGTCACCATGGCCGGCGACAAGATGTCCAAGTCGCTCGGCAACAGCGTCCTGGTCTCCGAGATGGTCAAGCAGTGGCGCCCCGTCGTCCTGCGCTACTACCTCGGCACCCCGCACTACCGGTCGATGATCGAGTACAGCGAGGAGGCGCTGCGCGAGGCCGAGTCGGCGTTCGCGCGCATCGAGGGCTTCGTACAGCGCGTGGTCGAACTGGCGGGGGGAGTGGTCGAGCCCGCGGCCGAGGTCCCGCCCGCGTTCGCCGACGCCATGGACGACGACCTGGGCGTCCCGCAGGCCCTCGCCGTGGTGCACACCACCGTCCGGCAGGGCAACAGCGCGCTGGCCGCCGACGACAAGGAGGCCGCCGTCGCCCGGCTCGCCGAGGTGCGGGCCATGCTCGGTGTCCTCGGCCTCGACCCGCTCGCCCCGCAGTGGGCCGGCGAGAGCGACCGGGGCGAGGACCTCCACGGCGTCGTCGACAGCCTCGTACGCCTCGTCCTCGAGCAGCGCGAGTCCGCTCGCGGGCGCAAGGACTGGGCCACCGCCGACGCCATCCGCGACCAGCTCAACCAGTCCGGACTGGTCATCGAGGACAGCCCGCAGGGCCCGCGCTGGAGCCTCGGCCAGCGCTGAACCCGCGGGCGATCCGGTGATCGATTGTGCCGTCCGGCCCTCCGGGCGGCACACTGCATAGACGTACGAACACTTCCGTCAGAGAACAGGTAGGTCATGGCCGCGAACAACCGCCGCATGTCCGGCAAGAAGGGCGCGCAGGTCGGCAGTGGCGGCCAGCGACGCAAGGGCCTGGAAGGCAGGGGCCCGACCCCGCCCGCCGAGATGCGCAAGGGCCACAAGAAGAACCGCGTCGCCAACGCCAGGGCGAAGCAGGCCGTGCGCCGCCCCGTGGCCCGGGGCCGCGGCGGCAAGTCCGCCTCCGAGCTGGTCGTCGGCCGCAACCCGGTCGTCGAGGCGCTGCGCGAGGGCGTGCCCGCGTCCACGCTGTACGTGCAGCAGTTCATCGACAACGACGAGCGCGTCCGCGAGGCCCTCCAGCTCGCCGGCGAGCGCGGCGGGATCAACCTCATGGAGGCCCCGCGCCCGGAGCTCGACCGGATGACCAACGGCCTGAACCACCAGGGTCTGGTCCTGCAGGTCCCGCCGTACGAGTACGCGCACCCCGAGGACCTCACCGCGGCGGCCTACGACGAGGGCGAGGACCCGCTGATCGTCGCCCTCGACGGCGTCACCGACCCGCGCAACCTCGGCGCGGTCGTCCGCTCCGTCTCCGCCTTCGGCGGGCACGGCGTGGTCGTCCCCGAGCGCCGCTCGGCCGGGATGACCGCCGGCGCGTGGAAGACCTCCGCCGGTACGGCCGCCCGTACCCCGGTCGCCCGCGCCACCAACCTCACCCGCACCCTGGAGGCCTGCAAGAAGGCCGGCATCACGGTCGTCGGCCTCGCCGCCGACGGCGAGGTGGAGCTCGGTGACCTGGAGGCGCTGGGTGGCCCGGTGGTCATCGTGGTCGGCTCCGAGGGCAAGGGCCTGTCCCGCCTGGTCGGCGAGACCTGCGACTTCCGGGTCCGCATCCCGATGCCGGGTGGCGCGGAGTCGCTGAACGCCGGTGTGGCGGCGGGCATCGTGCTGTACGAGGCGGCGCGCCGCCGAAGCTGACGTGACGTCACGCGGACGGGACCGAACACCCGTCCGCGACTTCACCCGCACGGGGGGATTCCGGTGTTCACGGGGTGTTCGGGACACCTTTGACGGGGTCCGGACACATCCGCCCCGTCACGGCAGTGTCCTAACTCCACGTCACTCGGTTAGATGAGTGTGGACACCAGAACACCCCGCACACCCACGGGGGACCACTCGTCGGGGTACGACGACGCTCCCGCGCTGAGCATGGTGAAGGTGCCGAGCGATCCGGCGCAGGTCATCGTCACCCACGCCAGCTTCCGCGTGCAGCTGGGCGCGTCGTCGAGGCGCGGCCAATCCCCGCGGATCGCCCGGCACCTGAGCGCCGCCCAGGACACCGCCCACATGCCGTCCATGGGCGCGGCGGGCCGGGCCGGGGCGGGCGGACGCCGCCGGCCCGTCGTGTGGAGCGGCAGGTCCGCCCCCGACGACACCGGCGCCCACCGGCTGCTCCAGGCAGTGCGGGGCAGCAGCGTCCGCCACTCCGAGGAGACCGGCCTCGAAGCCGGCGCCACCCAGGTCATCCCCCGCGTCGGAGGCGGGTACCCCGACGCCTACGACGGCCTCGACGGGACCGCGCAGACCCCCGTCGTCGGGCACCAGCGCACCTCCCCGGACGACGGCACCCGGCTGCTGCCGCCCCTGCGCGGCGGCGGCAGCGTCTACGACGAACCGGGCTACGCCGAGTCGGCCTACAGCGACTCCGGGTACGACGAACCGGCCTACGGCGACGAGGAGTTCGACGACTACGAGGACTCCGCCGAGGCGGCCGGCGACCGCCCCCGCCGCGGCAGGCGGCACAGAGACGATCCGGCCCGGCACGCCTACTACCCGGGCCGCCGGATGAACCTCGGCGTCGTCCTGCTCCCGCTGCGCATCTTCCTCGGCTTCATCTCCATCTACGCCGGCATGGGCAAGCTGTGCGACCCCGTCTACTTCGACGGCGGCAAGCGCGGCTCCATGGTCACCTGGCTCAACACCCTGCACCCGTGGGAAGTGGCCGAGCCGCTGCGCCAGTTCGCCCTGCACCACCCCATCGGCTCCGGACTGGTCATCGCCTTCCTCCAGGTGGTCGTCGGTGTCCTGACCATCGCCGGCTGCTGGCAGCGGGTCGCGGCCGTCGTAGGCGCCCTGCTCTCCGCCGCACTGATCGTCACCGTGAGCTGGAAGACGGTCCCGGCCTACGACGCGCCCGACATCATCTACCTGGCCGCCTGGTCCCCGCTGATCATCGCCGGCGCCCCGGTCTACTCGGTCGACGCCCGACTCGCCGGCAGCGCCTGGCGCCGGCTCGGGCCCCGCTCCGACATCTGGGAGCTGCGCCGCTACGTCCTGCGCCGCGGCGCCCTCGTCACCGCGGTCACCGTCGGCCTCACCCTGCTCGTCGGCTCCCTGCTGGGCGGCGCGGTGCGCGACTCCAGCCGGGTCGTCGTCCCCGGCCCGGGCGAGGCCCCCCGCAACAACGCGCCCGGCTCCCCGCTCCCGGAGAAGCCCGGTCAGGGCCGGCGGACGTCCCCGCCTGCCTCCAGGGCGCCCAGCGGCGGCGCCACCACCGGCCCGTCCGGTGCGGCGACGACGCCCGGTGCGAGCCGCCGCAGCGCCAGCACCACCACGACGACGCCCAGCCAGACCCAGGGCACCACGGGCCGGGTCCCGCCCCGCCCGAGCTCCCCGGCCGGCGGCGCCCCGAGCACCACGGCGGGCCCGACCAGCACCGGCGGCGGCTCGACGGGCGGCAGCGGCTCGACCGGCGGCACCGGATCGGGCGACAGCACCTCCTCCGGCCAGCCCGGCCTGGTGGGCGGCCTGCTCGGCTAGCCCGCCGTACCCCGCCGTACCCCGCCGTACCGACGGCGAAGGGCCCGTACCACCGCGGTACGGGCCCTTCGGCGTGTTCGGCGTACGGCCGGGCTACCGTCCCGGAGCCGCCAGTTCCTTGGCCGCCTCGGCGAGGTCCTTCGCGGTGTCGATGGCCCGCCAGTAGGCGCCCTGCGGGATCGGGAAACCCGCAAGCTGACGCTCCCGGGCCAGCCTCGGGAAGGTCGTCCGCTCGTGGTCGCCCCGCTCGGGCAGCAGGCCGGCGAACTCGGGCGAGAACACGTAGACACCCGCGTTGATCTCGAACGTCGACGGCGGGGACTCGATGAAGTCCGTGATGTGCCCGAAGCCGTCGGTCCGCACCGCGCCCCAGGGGATCCGCGGCCTGGCCAGCGCCAGCGTGGCGACGGCGTCCCGCTCGGTGTGGAAGTCGGCCATGTCCCGCAGGGAGAAGCGGGTCCAGATGTCGCCGTTGGTGGCGTACCAGGGCCGGTCGGGGTGGGGCAGACGCGCGGCGGCGTACTTCAGGCCGCCGCCGCGGCCGAGGGGCTCCGTCTCCACGACGGTGGTGACGGACACCGGGAGATCGGCCGAGTCCAGCCACTTCTCCAGGACCTCGGCGAGGTGGCCGCAGGAGACCACCACGTCCGTCACGCCCTCCTCGGCGAGCCAGGCCAGCTGATGGCCGATGATCGGAGTACCCGTGCCCGGGATCTCGACCATCGGCTTGGGCCGGTCGTCGGTGTAGGGGCGCAGCCGTGAGCCCTGGCCACCGGCCAGGACAACGGCTTGAGTGGGGCGCGACGCCGCGTTCGGATGGGTCATGCCCCGAACTGTACGTGGCGCCCCGGCCGGGGTTCGGACCGCGACCGGCTCACCGGCAGCGCCCGCGCACGGGGGCACCGGCTCGGGGTGGAGCCGGTGCCCGCTTCCCGGTCGCCGCTCAGCTGTGCGCGGTCAGCACACCGGAGGCGAAGGACGTGTCACAGACCGGGCGGGCGTACGACTGGGCGCGCGAAGGGCCGTAGATGCGCACGGCGGCCTTGCCCAGGGCGCGGGCGATGGAGCCGCAGTGCCTGGCCAGTGACGGGTGTCCGTTGACCGCCTGCTGGAGGTGGGTCAGGACCACGCCCGGGTTCTTGTCCTGCAGCTCGGTCATCAGCTGGTCACGGAGCACGTCCTGCGGGGCGCGGGAGACGGCCTTGGAGGAGACGGACGCCGAGGAGACGTCCGAGGCCATGAGCACCGAGCTGGATGAACTCCCCGTCCAGTTGACCCGGGTGACCGCGAGGGTTCCGGAGAGCACCAGGACGACGGGCAGGACGAGGGCGAGCGTGCGGCCGATACGGCGGGCAGGGCCGCCCCGATGGCCACGTCGCGTCTGAGGGATGGTGGAGTGCTTCACGCGTGTGAGGGTAGCGCCCGGTAATGATTTGGCGACATTTAGTCACCCTTATGGGCTATGAAGTGCCGCCACTTTCTGGGTAGGGGGTTGACGCCAACCGCCCGAAATGATCGCTCTGCCGGGGTATATCTCCGCAACGGAAGAGGCCCCGCGGCAGTTCGCGGGGCCTCTGGCGTCAACGTGACCGGTTCATCCCGGATTCACCCGGGGTTTCGCGGCCGGAGCGCGGCTCAGTCGGTGAGCCGCTCGCCCGTGGAGGTCGAGAACACGTGGGTCTCGCCCGGACGCGGCACGACGTGCAGCGTGGCGCCCTTCTCCGGCACCTGGCGGCCGTTGACCCGGACCACCAGGTCCTTGACCTCACCGCCGACCTCGGCGGTGCCGTAGACGTAGCCGTCGGCGCCCAGCTCCTCGACGACGTTCACTGAGACGGCGAGACCGGCCGGAGCGTCCTCGGAGTCCTTGGACAGCGTGGTGGCGGCGGCACCGCCGCCCAGCTCGACCACGTCGAAGTGCTCGGGCCGGACACCGACGGTGACCGTGCGGTCGCCCTTGTCGGCGGCGGCCTTCAGCGCGTCCCGGTTCACCGGCACCACGCTGTTGCCGAACTTCACACCGCCGTCGGTGATCGGGACCTCGACGAGATTCATGGCCGGGGAGCCGATGAAGCCGGCGACGAAGAGGTTCGCGGGCTTGTCGTACATGTTGCGCGGCGAGTCGACCTGCTGGAGCAGACCGTCCTTGAGCACGGCCACCCGGTCGCCCATCGTCATGGCCTCGACCTGGTCGTGGGTGACATAGACGGTGGTGATGCCGAGGCGGCGCTGCAGCGAGGCGATCTGCGTACGGGTGGACACGCGGAGCTTGGCGTCCAGGTTGGACAGCGGCTCGTCCATGAGGAAGACCTGCGGCTCACGCACGATGGCGCGGCCCATGGCGACACGCTGGCGCTGACCGCCGGAGAGCGCCTTCGGCTTGCGGTCCAGGTACTCCGTGAGGTCGAGGATCTTCGCGGCCTCTTCGACCTTCTGCCGGATCTCCGCCTTGTTGACACCGGCGATCTTGAGCGCGAAGCCCATGTTGTCGGCGACCGTCATGTGCGGGTAGAGGGCGTAGTTCTGGAACACCATGGCGATGTCCCGGTCCTTGGGCGGCAGGTGCGTGACGTCGCGGTCACCGATGCGGATCGCGCCGCCGTTGACGTCCTCCAGGCCGGCGAGCATGCGCAGGGAGGTGGACTTGCCGCAGCCCGACGGGCCGACCAGGACGAGGAACTCGCCGTCCTCGATCGCGATGTCGAGACCGTCGACGGCGGGCTTGGTGGAACCCGGGTAGATCCGGGTCGCCTTGTCGAACGTGACAGTGGCCATGGTGAATGGGCCCCCTTCTACCGGCAGGAACGTGCCGGACGATCCGTTGTAGGAAGGTGGTTGGTGTAGTCCACCGAAGTGAACCGGCTCAGGACGCTACCTGGCGCCACGCGGTCTGTCAGTACCCGCAGCCCTGTGAACTTCGCGGAATTGCCCACGGAGGCAGAGCGCCACTCTTTTGACCTGCTTCGCTTCCTGCTTCAACGCCCACTGCCTGCCACACACAACCCCGGCGGGCTGCGCCTGACCGGTCTCACAGGGACTCCACAGGCATTCCGGCCGACGGCCCGTCGGTCCGTACCGCACCAGCCGCCGCTACGCTGCCGGCAGACACTCCTCGAACTCCGACGCCTTGATGACTGTCGGCGCCTTCCTTCCGGGCGGCAGGCACGCCGCCACCAGCCAGTACAGGCGCATCCCCTCGTCCCGCAGGTTCGCGGCGGCGTTCACATCCCGGTCCAGCAGGGCCCCGCATTCAGGACACGTCCACTCCCGGACCGAGACGTCCATCCTCGGCCCCATGGCGTGACATGCCGAGCAACGGCGTGTCGACGGGAAGAAGCGGTCGACAACGCCCGCGACCACCGGATGTCGGACCCATCTGCACGCGCCGAACGTCCGCCCCAACTGCTCGGCCTGCTGCTCGGTCGGATAGAAGCGGAAGCGGTAAAGGCGATGGTGGGTGTCCGTCCCCTTGACGTGCCCCTTCAGCGGAGTCGCCTTGCGCGCGGTGTGCTTGCTGCGGTCGCCGATGCCGAGAGCCTCACGCTTGATGCTTCGCGCTGTGCCGCCCCTCACGGCTTCCGGCTTCTCCGCCACGTCCCCCATTGAACCCCTCCCGGCCATCCGCTCTTCGGAAGAGCACGTCGGATCGATCAACGAACGGGTGCACGGATGGTTACGCGCGGTCCCGGAACCTGCCGAGCGCGACAAACTCCGTGCCTGAAGAATGGGGCTCTGTGTACAGTGGATCCGCCTCCGCGTACGGCGTCGTAGTGCGCGGTGCCTCCTTAGCTCAGCTGGCCAGAGCAAGATCCTTGTAAGATCGAGGTCGTCGGTTCGAATCCGACAGGGGGCTCCACACGACAGGGCCACCCGCACTCACCGGTGCGGGTGGCCCTTTTTGCGCCGTCTCGGGTCAGCCGGTTCGCAGCAGGGTTCCGAGCACCTCGCGCAGCACGCCCTCCGGGTCGGGTACGGCGCCCGTCGCGCGCCAGGCCACGAAGCCGTCCGGGCGGACGAGGACCGCGCCGTCGGCGGTGACGCCGTGCAGCTCGGCCCAGTCGGCGGAGTCGTCCTCGTAGGTCAGGTCCGCGTCCGCGCCCGGGCCGATGCGGTAGGCGTCCAGGCGTACGCCGTCCGCCGCGGCGATCCCGCGGGCCGCCGTGTACCAGCCCGCGTCGTCCGGGGCGTCACTGAGGAGGACGAGGGAGCGCTCGTAGAGGTCCAGGGTGGACAGCCGGCGGTTGGCGCGGCGCAGCCACAGGTGCGGGGCGCGGGTGCCGGGGCGGCCGGTGAGGTCGAGGGTGTCGGGGACGATGGGCCGGTCGGGGTCGGCGCCGAGGACGGCGCCGTGGGGGTAGTGGTAGCCGAGGACCACGTTGAGGATGCCGCCGCGCTTGCCGCCGCCGACGCCGGGGGCGGGGGCGAAGCCGGGGTGGCTGTGCTCGACGGAGCGGGCGGAGGCGCGGGCGCTGGTGGCGATGGCGACCGGGCGGCGCTCGGTGTCGTAGGTGGCGAGGAGGGCGGGGTCCGCCCAGCCGTCGAGGACGGCGGCGAGTTTCCAGGCGAGGTTGTGGGCGTCCTGGATGCCGGTGTTGGAGCCGAAGGCGCCGGTGGGTGACATCTCGTGGGCGGAGTCGCCGGCGAGGAAGATACGGCCGCGGGAGTAGCGGTCGGCCACTCGTTCGGCGGCGCGCCAGGACGCCTTTCCGGTGATTTCGACGTCGAGGCCGGGGACGCCGACGGCTCGGCGGATGTGGCGCTGGAGCCGTTCCTCGGTGAACTCCTCGAGGGTCTCGCCGCGCTCGGGGTGCCAGGGGGCGTGGAAGACCCAGTGCTCCTTGTTGTCGACGGGGAGCAGGGCGCCGTCGGCCTCGGGGTCGGTGAGGTAGCAGCAGATGAAGCGGCGGTCGCCGACGGTGTCGGCCAGCCGGGTGGAGCGGAAGGTGACGCTGACGTTGGCGAAGAGGTCGCCGGGGCCGCTCTGGCCGATGCCGAGGGCGCCCCGGACGGGGCTGCGGGGGCCGTCGGCGGCGACGAGGTAGTCCGCCCGGACGGTGTAGCGCTCCTCGGTGCCGCGGTCGAGGATCACGGCCGTCACCCCGTCGGCGTCCTGTTCGAAGGACTCCATCTGGTGGAAGTAGCGCAGGTCGCCGCCGAGTTCGCGGGCGCTGTCGACGAGCACGGGCTCGAGGTCGTTCTGGCTGCACAGGCACCAGCCGGTGGGGCTGAACCTGGCGAGTCCGCCGCCGGGGTCGATGTGCTTGAAGAGCCATTCGCCGGCGTCACCCACGAGGGTGGGCGTCTGCAGGATGCCGTGGTTGTCGGCGAGGAGTGAGGCCGCCGCCTTGATGTCCGGTTCGATGCCGGCCACCCGGAGGAGCTCCATCGTGCGGACGTTGTTGCCGCGTCCGCGTGGGTGGATGGAGGTGCCGGAGTGCCGCTCGACGAGCATGTGCCGGACACCGAGACGGCCCAGGAAGACGGACGTGGACAGGCCCACCAGGGAGCCGCCCACGATGAGGACGGGGACCCGGTGGTCGGCTTTCTGATGCATCGAAGCCTCCAGAGGCAAGGGGGGCGCGGGTGGGAGGGCCTGTGTGTGTTCTTGCCCGGTGGCGGTGGCTCCGCGTGCCCAATCACCCACGTGGTTCATACGAGTCGCGGGCGTGAGGGGTCCGGCACAGGATCAAGGAACGCTGCCGTCGCGTCAGTCGCGCGGCATCGACTCTGCCCCGCGAAGGAGATGTGTACAGGATGACCACGACGTCTGAACGTCCTTCAGCTACGCCGGCCCGTGAGGTGTCGAAGCGTGTCTCGCAGTCCGTCTTCGACGGCTCGCGGCTCCGGGTGGTGCTGCTGGTCGATGTCCACGACGGTGCGCAGCAGCAGTTCCTGGAGGCCTACGAGCAGCTGTGCAACCAGGTCGCGTCGGTGCCGGGCCATGTGAGCGACCAGCTCTGCCAGTCCATCGAGAACCCGTCCCAGTGGCTCATCACGAGCGAGTGGGAGAGTGCGCCGCCGTTCCTCACCTGGGTGAACAGCGAGGAGCACGTGCGGATGGTGGAACCGCTGCACAGCTGCGTCCGTGACACCCGGTCGCTGCGGTTCCACGTGGTGCGTGAGACCGGTGGCGCCGCGCCGCAGGCCGAGCCGGGACAGCGCCGGCTGCAGGCTCACCCGCGCATCGGCGACGGTTTGATCCGGCACGCGCTGACCTTCACCGTCAAGCCCGGCAGTGAGAAGAAGGTCGCGGAGATCCTCTCGGACTACGCCTCGCCCGAGGCCCGGGTGGACGACACCACGCGGCTGTGCCGGACCTCGCTGTTCATGCACGGCAACCGCGTGGTGCGGGCCATCGAGGTGCGGGGCGACCTGCTCGCGGCGCTGCGGCACGTGGCCCGGCAGCCCGAGGTGCGGGCCGTGGAGGAGGCGATCAACCCGTATCTGGAGCAGGACCGGGATCTCGACGACCAGGAGTCGGCCCGGATGTTCTTCACCCGTGCGGCGCTGCCGGCGGTGCACCACGTGAGCGCGGGTGACCGCCAGGAGGGGCTGCGCCAGGCCCTGTACTACGCGGCCCGGCCGGGCCGGGGAATGCGGCTGGCGGAGCTGCTGGCGCGGGCCGACTCGGAGTCCGCGGACGACCCGGCGAGCCCGGTGCTGCGCAGCACGGTGTTCCAGCGTGACGACGTCGTGGTGCGGCTGGTCGACGTCCGTTCCGAGCAGGGTGCCGAGGCGGTGCCGCTGCCGGCGCGGGTGGCTGCCGAGGTGCGTGAGCTGCTGGACGCCGAGGCCGCGCGTATGGACCTGATCACCGACCGCCGTTCGCCCGAAGCCTGATCCGGCTCGGCGGCTCCTTCCAGCACCCAGCGCCGTACGCGGCACAGACACCGGAGGAAACGTTGTCCATCAAACCCCGTCCGAAAATCGTGGACCTCAGTGAGGTCGAGCCCAACGTCCGGAGAGGTGGCGACCTGCGCGCCATGCTCACCCCTGCCACGGTCGGCTCCACCAGCGGCTTCATGGGCGTGGCCATCGTGCAGCCCGGTGACCGCATCGGTGAGCACTACCACCCGTACTCGGAGGAGTTCGTCTACGTCGTCTGCGGCCAGCTCGAGGTGGACCTGGACGACGAGCCGCACTCGCTGCGGCCCGAGCAGGGCCTGATGATCCCGGCGCACATGCGGCACCGGTTCCGCAACGTCGGGAACGTGGAGGCGCGGATCGTCTTCCATCTGGGTCCGCTGGCGCCGCGTCCGCAGCTCGGTCATGTCGACACCGAGGAGACGGAGATCATCGGGGCCGCCGCGGTGGTCACGGAGCCGGCCGCGGCGGGTGCCGCCCACGACCGAGGTCAGGTCCGGTCATGACCCGGCGCGTGGCGGTCACTGGCATAGGCATCGTGGCTCCGGGTGGTATCGGCGTACCGGCTTTCTGGGATCTGCTTGCCAACGGCCGGACCGCGACGCGGGGCATCACCTTCTTCGATCCCTCGGGGCTGCGGTCGCGGATAGCGGCGGAGTGCGACTTCGACCCGGCGGCGCACGGCCTGGACGAGGAGCAGGTCGTGCGGGCGGACCGGTACATCCAGTTCGCCCTGGTCGCCGGGGAGGAGGCGGTCCGGGACTCGGGTCTCGACCTGTCGGCGGAGGACCCGTGGCGCGTGGGTGTCTCGGTGGGCACCGCGGTGGGCGGTACGACCCGGCTGGAGAACGACTACGTCCTGGTCAGCCACCGCGGTGAGCGCTGGGACGTCGACCACCGGGAGGCGGAGCCGCATCTGCACCGGGCGTTCTCACCGAGCACGGTCGCCTCCGCGGTGGCGGAGCGTTTCGGCGCGCAGGGTCCGGTGCAGACCGTCTCCACCGGCTGCACCTCGGGCCTGGACGCCGTCGGTTACGCCTTCCACACGGTCGAGGAGGGCCGGGCCGACATCTGCATAGCCGGGGCGTCGGATTCGCCGATCTCCCCGATCACCATGGCCTGCTTCGACGCGATCAAGGCCACGTCCCCGAACAACGACGATCCGGCGCACGCCTCCCGGCCCTTCGACAACAACCGTGACGGGTTCGTCATGGGCGAGGGCGGCGCGGTGCTCGTCCTGGAGGAGCTGGAGCACGCCCGGGCCCGTGGTGCGCACGTCTACTGCGAGCTCGGCGGCTACGCCACCTTCGGCAACGCCTACCACATGACCGGCCTGACCAGCGAGGGTCTGGAGATGGCCCGGGCGATCGACATGGCTCTCGGCCACGCCCGGCTGGATCCCACGGCGATCGACTACGTCAACGCCCATGGCTCCGGCACCCGGCAGAACGACCGCCACGAGACGGCGGCCGTGAAGCGGGCGCTCGGCCACCACGCCTACGACACCCCCATGAGCTCCATCAAGTCGATGGTGGGGCACTCCCTCGGGGCGATCGGGGCGATCGAGGTGGTCGCGTGCGTGCTGGCCCTCGCCAAGCAGGTCGTACCCCCGACCGCGAACTACGAGATCCCCGACCCCGAGTGCGACCTGGACTACGTCCCGCGCGTCGCCCGCGACCGGAAGCTGAGCAGCGTCCTGTCCGTGGGCAGCGGGTTCGGCGGCTTCCAGTCCGCCGTGGTCCTGACCCGTTCCAGGGAGTGAGGACACGATGAGTGCTCCGCATGAACGGCGCGCGGCCGTCACCGGCATCGGGGTGGTCGCGCCCAACGGAACCAGCACCGACACGTTCTGGAAGGCCACCCAGGAAGGCCTCAGTGTCCTCGACCGGGTCACCCGGGAGGGCTGTGAGCACCTTCCGCTGAAGGTGGCCGGCGAGGTCCGCGGCTTTGAACCGGCGGCGACCATCGACGAGCGGTTCCTCGTCCAGACCGACCGGTTCACGCACTTCGCCCTGGCCGCCGCCGACTTCGCGCTGGAGGACGCCCGGCTGGGGCAGGCCGACACCTCCGGGGAGCCGTACTCCATCGGGGTGGTCACCGCGGCCGGTTCCGGCGGCGGTGAGTTCGGCCAGCGCGAACTCCAGCAGCTCTGGGGCAAGGGCAGCCGGTTCGTCGGCCCGTACCAGTCCATCGCCTGGTTCTACGCCGCGAGCACCGGCCAGATCTCCATCCGCCGTAAGTTCAAGGGCCCCTGCTCGGTCGTCGCCTCCGACGAGGCCGGCGGTCTGGACGCCCTCGCGCACGCCGCCCGGGCGGTGCGGCGCGGCACCGATGTGATGGTGGCCGGTTCCACCGAGGCGCCGCTGGCGCCGTACTCGGTGGTCTGCCAGCTCGGCTACGAGGAGCTGAGCACGGTCACCGATCCGTCTCGCGCCTACCGCCCGTTCACGGACACCGCCTGCGGTTTCGTGCCGGCCGAGGGCGGCGCGATGCTCGTGGTGGAGGCGGAGACCTCGGCGCGTGAGCGCGGCGCGGACGTGCGGGCCTACGTCGCGGGCCACGCGGCGACCTTCACCGGTGCCTCCCGCTGGGACCGGTCCCGGGACGGTCTGGCGCAGGCCATCAGGCAGGCGCTGGACGAGGCCGGGTGTGCTCCCGAGGAGGTCGACGTCGTCTTCGCCGACGCCCTCGGGGTGCCGGAGGCGGACCGGGCCGAGGCCCTCGCGCTCGCCGACGCCTTCGGCGCGCGCGGCACCCGGGTACCGGTCACCGCGCCGAAGACCGGTATCGGCCGGGGCTACTGTGCGGCTCCGGTGCTGGACACCGCGGCGGCTGTGCTCGCGATGGAGCACGGCCTGATCCCGCCCACCCCCAACGTCGCCGACGTCTGCCACGACCTCGACCTCGTGACGGGCCGCGCCCGCGTCGCCGAGCTGCGTACGGCGCTGGTGCTCAGCCGTGGACTCATGGGGTCGAACTCGGCGCTCGTGCTCCGGCACGGCGCCGCGAAGTGAGGACAGCAAAGGAGGAGAGCAATGCCGCAGATCACCGTGGAAGAACTCGCCGCGCTGATGAAGAAGGCTGCCGGGGTCACCGTCAGCCCGCAGCAGCTCCAGGACATGCCGGACACCGGATTCGACGTCCTCGGCATCGACTCGCTCGGCCTGCTCGGCATCGTCGGCGAGCTGGAGAACGCGCACGGCACCCCGATGCCGGTCGACGCGGAGCGCTGCAAGACACCCCAGCAGTTCCTCAACCTCGTCAACAGCACCTTGATGGCAGGAGCCTGAGATGGCAGGACACACGCAGAACGAGATCACCATCGCCGCGCCGCTCGACCTGGTCTGGGACATGACCAACGACCTGGAGAAGTGGCCGCAGCTGTTCAGCGAGTACGCGTCCGTCGAGATCCTCTCCCGGGAGGGGAAGAAGACGACGTTCCGGCTGACCATGCACCCGGACGAGAACGGCACCGTCTGGAGCTGGGTCTCCGAGCGCGAGCCCGACCGCAAGGCCCGCACCGTGAAGGCCCGCCGGGTCGAGACCGGCCCGTTCGCCCACATGGACATCCTCTGGGAGTACGAGGAGGTCGCGGCCGGCACCCGGATGGTCTGGACGCAGGACTTCGCGATGAAGCCGGACGCCCCGGTCGACGACGACTGGATGACCGACAACATCAACAGGAACTCCAAGGTCCAGATGGCCCTCATCCGGGAGAAGATCGAGAAGGCGGCCGCCGGACGGCGTCCCGCGCCCGCCCTGGCCGACTAGCCGGAGGAAGGACCGAGACCATGCACCAGGCACTGATCGTCGCGCGCATGGCCCCGGGCTCCGCCCCGGACATCGCCAAGGTGTTCGAGGAGTCCGACCGGGGAGAGCTGCCCCACCTCGTCGGTGTGGTGCGGCGCAGCCTCTTCCAGTTCGGCGATGTGTACATGCACCTCGTCGAGTCCGAGCGCGACCCCGGGCCCGCCATCGCCAAGGTGACCGGACACCCCGAGTTCCGTGACATCAGCGAGCGTCTGACGGCGTACGTCAGCGCGTACGACCCGGAGACCTGGCGGTCCCCCAAGGACGCGATGGCACAGCGCTTCTACGTCTGGGAGCGCGACTGAGCCGTACGGCACCCCCGGACGGCCACCGGCCGCCGGGCCCGCAGCGTCGCGGGCCCGGCGGCCGGTGGCCTGTGCCGTCACGTCCGTGTCAGGCGGGCACGTGGCAGTCGAACGCGTGCAGGTACGGGTTGACCGGACGGATGTCGCCCACCTTCAGGCCCGCCGAGGTCAGTCTGCTCACCATGGAGTCGGTGGTGTGCTTGGCCCCGCCGACGTTGAGGAGCAGCAGCAGGTCCATGGCGGTGCTGAAGCGCATCGAGGGGGTGTCGTCCACGAGGTTCTCGATGACGACGACCCGGGTGCCCGGGCCGCCCGCCTCGACGACGTTGCGCAGCGTGCGGGACGTGCTCTCGTCGTCCCACTCCAGGATGTTCTTGATGACGTAGACGTCGGCCTGGACCGGGATCGCGTCCCGGACGTCGCCGGGCACGATCCGCGCGCGGTCGGCGAGGTCGCCGCCCTTGCGCAGCCGCGGCAGGGCGTTCTCGACCACCCGGGGCAGGTCGAGCAGGCTGCCGCGCATCGACGGGTACTTGTCCAGCAGGCAGGCCACCACATGCCCCTGGCCGCCGCCGATGTCCGCGACCGACTTGGCCCCGGACAGGTCGAGCAGGGCCGCGACCTCGCGCGCGGACTGCTCGCTGGAGCGGGTCATGGCGCGGTTGAAGACGTCCGCGGACTCCGGGGCGTCCTCGTTGAGGTAGGCGAAGAACTCCTTGCCGTACAGGCCCTCGACGACGTTGTCGCCGGTGCGCACGGCCTCGTCCAGCTTGGGCCAGGCGTCCCAGGTCCACGGTTCGGTGCACCACAGGGCGATGGCACGCAGGCTGTTGGGGTCGTCCTCGCGCAGCAGCCGGGACATGCCGGTGTGCGCGAAGGTGCCGTCCGGCCGCTCGGCGAAGACGTCGTAGCAGGACAGTGCCCGCAGCAGCCGGCGCAGGGGCTTGGGTTCGGTCTTGACCGCGGCGGCGAGGTCCTCGGCGGTCATCGGGGTGTCGTCGAGGGCGTCGGCGACGCCCAGCCGGGCGGCGGCCCGGACGGCGGCGGACACGGCCGCGCCGAACACGAGTTCGCGCAGCCGCATGGGAGGCGGTGGTGCTGTTTCAGCGGACGTCATGTGCCGCCCTCTCTCTTTCCTTGGCCTTCGTCGGTCCAGCAGTGGCAGCGCCCGTGCGGTCAGCACAGGCCCGCGGGCTTCGAAGCCCGGCAGGAGTTGCGCTCGAAGGAGTTGGTCTTGCCGGTCTCGGTGCTCACCAGGTCGGCGGGGGAGTTCTCCGAGAGGACGTTGCCGTCGACGCGGTTGTCGGTGCCGGCCACGCCCACGAAGCTCTTGAACAGCACGATGCCGCCGGACAGCGGGGACTTGCCGGAGTTGCCGGTGACCCAGTTCCGGGAGACCCGGGCCTTCTCGGTGCCGGTCAGGACGATGCCGGAGCCCTTCAGGGCGGGCAGCCGCTCGGTCTTCGGGCAGGACCTGTTGTTCGCGACGACCTGGTTGGCGGTGACGTCCAGGTGACCGGCCTTGGGCTTGTTCTCGTCACCGACCACGAAGACCCCGGCGCAGTTGCCGGAGACGTAGTTCCGGGCGACGGTCAGGTTCCGAAGCCGGCGTACGGTGACGCCGATCCGGTTGCCCTCCAGCCAGTTGTGCGACACCAGGGTCTGCTTGGCGTCGTAGGCGCCGGCCTCCTCCTGGATGGTGTTGGCGAGGAACACGCCCGCGTCACCGTTGCCGTGCGCGTAGTTGTCCCGCAGCAGGCTGCGCACCGACCGCTCCTCGGCGATGCCCCACACGCCGTTGTCCGCGGCGTTCACCCCGCGCACGGTCAGGCCGTCGGTCGCCATGCCGAACACCCCGGTGCGGCTGAACTTGGTCACCTTCAGGTCGGCGACGGTGACGCCCTTGACGTCCTTCGTCTTGGTGCCCAGCACACAGATGCCGTTGCCGCCCTCGGCGCAGCTCTTCGCGATCTTCTTGGCAGGCTTCTTGGCGGACTTCTTCGCAGCCTTCGCAGCCTTCTTCGCAGCCTTCTTGGCGTTCGCCTTGGCGGGCTTCTTGGCGGTCTTCTTGGCGGCGGGCTCGATGACCGTCCCGGAACCCACGCCCCGCAGGGTCACGTGGGGGGTGCGGATCGTCACGCTCTCGTGGTAGGTGCCGGCGAGCACCAGAACCGTGTCGCCGGCCTCGGCGGCGTCGACCGCCTTCTGGATCGACTCGCCGGGGCGGACCACCAGGGTCGAGTGGGCGGCCACCGCGGGGGCCGCGCTGAGACCGGTGCCGAGGAGGGCGGCGGTGCACGCGAGATATGCGATGTGGCATCTCTTCATATCGCGTACGGTATGGCCGGTTTATCCTTCTATGGCGGGATAGGCCATCCGGCGGCGTGTCAGGAACGGCGCGGGCGGCGGACCGGGACCGGGAACGCCGGCCGCTGTTCCCGGGCCGGTGGTGACCCGTTCGGCCCCGCCGGGCACCGCCCCCGCGATGCCACCCGGACGGCGCATCCCGCGAAGCGGCGGGGACGCCGCCCGCCGGGCCCGGCGGAGGGCCGGTGGCCGGACTCGCCAGGCGCCCCGAACCCCCTGGCGACCATACTGTCGGTTGTGGACCGGGTCATCCGCGCACGGCGAGGGCTCCGGGCGGCCGCGGCCTATGTGCGCAGCGCCCCGGGCGCCTACGTGTGGCTGGCCATCCTGTTCGTCACCACCGTCGCCCTGCACCACATGTCACCGGCGTTCGAGCAGGACTTCCTGCGGCAGCGTTCGACCAACATCCACGAGCTGTCGCAGAACCCGCTGCGGGTGCTGATCACCAGCGCGATGTGGATCGACAGCGGGCACTGGCTGCCGTACGCCGTGCTGTACACCGTCTTCCACGCGCAGGCCGAGCGCTGGCTCGGATCCTTGCGCTGGCTCGCGGTGTGCGTCGCCGCGCACGTGCTCGCCACGCTGGTCAGCGAACTGGCCCTGCTCCAGGCGATCCACGACGGCCACGCCCCGCGCTCCGCCGTCAACACCCTGGACATCGGGGTGAGTTACGCGCTGGCCGGAGTGATGGCGGTGCTCACCTACCGGATCGCGGCGCCCTGGCGGTACCTGTACCTCGCGTTCCTGCTCGCCTTCTACGCCGTGCCGCTGGCCGCGAGCCGTACCTTCACCGACTTCGGGCACTTCCTGTCCGTCCTGGTGGGTCTCGCGTGCCGTCCGCTGGTCAGCGGCCGCGGAAAAGCATGGAATCCGAAGGAGACACTGGCCGCTCCCAGGGGTTAACGTCCCGGCCATGAGCAGCTCGGCAACCAGTGTCGTCAACGGTGGGATCTCCTTCTGGTACGCGGACGACGGCCTCCCCGCGGTGCGGGAACCGCTGTCCGGGGACGCCTCGGCCGACGTCGTAGTCGTCGGCGGCGGCTACACGGGACTGTGGACCGCGTACTACCTGAAGAAGGCCGCCCCCTTCCTCCGGATCACCGTCCTGGAGCAGAAGTTCTGCGGATACGGCGCCTCCGGCCGCAACGGCGGCTGGCTCTACAACGGGATCGCGGGCCGCGACCGGTACGCGAAGCTGCACGGCCACGAGGCCGCCGTACGCCTGCAGCGGGCGATGAACGACACCGTGGCCGAGGTGGTCGCCGTCACCGAGGCGGAGGGCATCGACGCCGGTGTGCACCGGGGCGGGGTGCTGGAAGTGGCGACCACTCCGGCCCAGTTGGCGCGGCTGCGGGCCTTCCACGAGCACGAGCTGTCGTTCGGCGAGAAGGACCGCGAGCTGTACGGGGCCCGGCAGACCGCCGAGCGGATCAGGGTGGCCGGCGCGGTGGGTTCGAGCTGGACCCCGCACGGCGCCCGGCTGCACCCGGTGAAGCTGGTCAAGGGGCTCGCGGCGGCCGTGGAGGCGCTGGGGGTGGTCATCCACGAGTCGACCCCGGTCACCGAGATCCGGCCCAAGCACGCCGTGACCCCGTACGGCACGGTCCGCGCGCCCTACGTGCTGCGCTGCACGGAGGGCTTCACCGCCTCGCTCAGCGGTCAGCGGCGGACCTGGCTGCCGATGAACTCCTCGATGATCGCCACCGAGCAGCTCACCGACGAGCAGTGGTCGGCGATCGGCTGGGACGGCCGGGAGACGCTGGGCGACATGGCCCACGCCTACATGTACGCGCAGCGCACCGCCGACGGCCGGATCGCGCTGGGCGGACGCGGGGTGCCGTACCGCTTCGGCTCGCGCACCGACAACGACGGCCGCACCCAGGACGGGACCGTCGAGGCCCTGCGGGAGATCCTGACCCGCTTCTTCCCGGCCCTCGCGGGCGTGCGGGTCGAGCACGCCTGGTCCGGTGTGCTCGGCGTCCCGCGCGACTGGTGCGCCACGGTCACCCTCGACCGGTCCACCGGGCTCGGCTGGGCGGGCGGCTACGTCGGCTCGGGCGTCGCCACCGCCAACCTGGCCGCCCGCACCCTGCGCGACCTGGTGCGGCAGGACTCGCGCCAGGCCGGCCGCACCGGGCTGACGGACCTGCCCTGGGTGAACCACAAGGTCCGCAAGTGGGAGCCGGAACCCTTCCGCTGGCTCGGCGTGCACGGCATGTACGCCACCTACCGCGCCGCCGACCGGCGCGAACTGCTCCGCCCGGGCAGCGGTTCCTCCCGGCTGGCACGGGTGGCCGACCGGGTGGCGGGCCGGAGCTGACCGGGGTGACCGGGCCGGACGCGCCCGGTTAGCCTCACCCCCATGATTCGTTCCGCGACCCCCGCCGACGTCCCCGTCATCCACGCCCTGATCCGTGAGCTGGCCGAGTACGAGAAGGCCCCGCAGGAGGCGCGGGCGACCGAGGAGCAGTTGCGCGAGGCGCTGTTCGGGGAGCGGCCGGCGGCGTTCGCGCACATGGCCGTGGACGACGGGACCGGGGAGAGCGTCGGCTTCGCCCTGTGGTTCCTGAACTTCTCCACCTGGCGCGGAGTGCACGGCATCTACCTGGAGGATCTCTACGTCCGTCCCTCCGCCCGGGGCGGCGGGCACGGCCGGGCGCTGCTGACCGAGCTGGCGCGCATCTGCGTACAGCGCGGTTACGAGCGCCTGGAGTGGTCGGTGCTCGACTGGAACCGGCCCGCGATCGGCTTCTACGAGGCGCTCGGCGCGCGCCCGCAGGACGAGTGGACGGTGTACCGGCTCACCGACGGGCCGCTGGCGGAGCTGGGCGGCCCGGCCCGCTGACTCGCCCGGCCCGCCGACTCGCTCAGCCCACCGACTCCGGCACCGGTGTCTCGGCCGGTGCCCCGTGGCCCGGGGCCCGGGCGGTCACCATCAGGCCCGCCACCAGGCCGGCCAGCAGCATCACGCCCGCCGCCCACCAGATCGCGACCGTGTACCCGTGCACCACGCCCGCCGGGACGACCGCGGCCTTGGAGGCCGGGCCGCGCAGGTGGGCGGTGATGTAGGCGGCGCTGCTGGTGGTGGCGACGGTGTTGAGCAGGGCCGTGCCGATCGAGCCGCCCACCTGCTGGGAGGTGTTGACGGTCGCCGAGGTGACGCCGGCGTCGCGCGGGGCCACACCGGCGGTGGCGGTGGCGAACACCGGCATGAAGGTCAGGCCCATGCCCAGGCCCATCAGGATCAGCGCGGGCAGGATCTCGCCGGTGTAGGAGGAGCCGACGGTCATCCGGGTCAGGAGCAGCAGCCCGGAGGCGGCCAGCAGCGTGCCGGGCACCATGAGCAGGCGCGGGGCCACCCGCTGCAGCAGCCGGGCCGATATCTGGGTGGAGCCGATGATGATCGCGGCGGTCAGCGGCAGGAAGGCCAGGCCCGCCCGGACCGGCGAGTAGCCGAGGATGACCTGCAGGTAGTAGGTCATGAAGAGGAACAGCCCGAACATGCCGATCACCGCGAGCATCATGGTCAGGAAGCAGCCCGCGCGGTTGCGGTCCCGGATGATGTGCAGCGGCAGCAGCGGGCTCGGCGCCCGGGTCTGCCACCGGACGAACACGGCGAGCAGCACCGCGCCGGCCGCGAACAGGGCGATGACCAGCGGGTCGCTCCAGCCGCGCGGCTCGGCCTCGGCGAAGCCGTAGACGATCGCGACGAGTCCGCCGCAGCCGAGCAGCACGCCGGGCACGTCGAGCCGGGCCTCGCGGTGGCCCGGGCGGTCGTGCAGCAGGCCGAAGGCGCCGAGCACCGCGACGGCGGCGATGGGCACGTTGACGTACAGGCACCAGCGCCAGTTCAGGTACTCGGTGAGCAGGCCGCCGACGATGAACCCGATGGCCGAGCCGCTGCCGGCCAGGGCGCCGTAGATGCCGAAGGCCTTGCCGCGCTCGTGCGGGTCGGTGAACGTCGTGGTCAGCAGGCTCAGCGCGGAGGGCGCGAGCAGGGCGGCGAAGACGCCCTGGAGGGCGCGGGCGCCGAACAGCATGCCGGAGCTGGTGGCCGCGCCGCCGAGCGCGGAGGCGGCCGCGAAGCCGATGAGCCCGATGACGAAGGTGCGTTTTCGGCCCACGAGGTCGGCGACCCGGCCGCCCAGCAGCAGGAGTCCGCCGAAGGCCAGCGTGTAGGCGGTGATCACCCACTGCCGGTTGGCGTCGGACATGTGCAGGTCGTGCTGGGCGGAGGGCAGCGCGATGTTCACGATCGTCGCGTCCAGGACCACCATCAGCTGGGCGAGGGCGATGACGACCAGGCCCCACCAGCGGTGGGGATCGGCCCCGCCGGCGACTGCGGACGCCGGCGGGGCCTCACCCTTTCGGCCGATATCCATCTGGTCAGAACACCATGAATCGATGGGTATCGCATCCGCGTGTGTTGGGGCCCGCCGCACGGGGCCGCTCCCGCGGGCCGGCCCGGTTGTCAGTGGCACGGTGCAGCATGGGGGCATGGCGAGAAGAGCGGCGGCCGCGGACGGCACACGGGTGAAGGGCGCACGGCGGCCGGAGGTGCGGCTGCCGCCCCTGGAGCCCTGGAACGGCGGCGCACTGAAGCCGGACGGCGACTACGACGGCCTCGAGTTCCGGGCGGCGGACCTGGCCGGGCAGGACGGCGCCGGCGCCCGCTTCATGGACTGCGCGCTGACCGACTGCGCGGTGGACGAGGCGGTGCTGCGCCGCGCGCGCGTGCTGGACTCGGTCCTGCGCGGCCTGCGGGGCGTCGGCACCGACCTCGCCGAGGCCACGTTCCGGGACGTGGAGCTGATCGACCCCCGGCTCGGCGGCACCCAGCTGCACGGGGCCGTGCTGGAGCGGGTCGTGATCCGCGGCGGCAAGATCGACTTCCTCAACCTGCGCGAGGCCCGGCTCCGGGACGTCGTCTTCGACTCCTGCGTCCTGGTCGAGCCGGACTTCGCCGGGGCCCGCCTGGAGCGGGTCGAGTTCACCGGCTGCGCCCTGAAGGAGGCCGACTTCGGCGGCGCGGCCCTGAAGGACGTCGACCTGCGCGGGGCCGCGCCCCTGGAGATCGTCCGGGGCCTGGACCGGCTGGCGGGGGCCGTGATCAGCACGGGGCAGCTGCTGGACCTGGCCCCGGTGCTGGCGGGTGAGCTGGGGATCAGGGTGGAGGACTGAGAGCTCAGGCCACGCGGGGGAAGCGGGCCTGCAGCGTCCAGATCGCCGGGTTCTCCGACAGGTCCTCGTGCAGATCGCTCAGGTCGGCGATCAGGTCGTGCAGGAAGTCGCGGGACTCCCGGCGCAGTTCGGCGTGGGAGAAGGACAGCGGGGCCTCCTCGGCCGGCATCCAGTCGGCCTCGATGTCCACCCAGCCGAAACGGCGCTCGAAGAGCATCCGGTCGGTGGACTCGGTGAAGTCCAGCTCCGCCTGCTGCGGCCGGGAGGCACGCGAGCCCATCGGATCCCGGTCCAGCCGCTCCACGATGTCGCACAGCGCCCACGCGAAGTCCAGCACCGGCACCCATCCCCAGGCTGTGGACAGCTCGCGGTCCGATTTCGTGTCCGCGAGATAGACGTCCCCGCAGAACAGGTCGTGCCGCAGCGCGTGGACGTCCGCGCGGCGGTAGTCGGTCTGCGGCGGGTCCGGGAAGCGGTTGGAGAGGGCGTAGCCGATGTCGAGCACGCAGGAGATGGTGTCACGTCCGGCCACCGCGCCCCCGCTCGGTGCGCGCCGCCGCCGTAGCATCGCTGACATGTCCAGATCCGCACGCCTTGTCCCGGCCGTCGCCGGCCTTCTCGCGCTCGCCCTCACGGGCACCGCGTGCGACGGCGGCGTCCACGGCACCCCGGGCGGCTCGGGCGTGCACGACCCGTACTTCCCGAAGGCGGGCAACGGCGGCTACGACGTCACCCACTACGCCCTGACCCTCGACTACACCCCGGGCACCCGCCGGCTCACCGGCCGGGCCGTGATCACCGCCCGCGCCACCCAGGACCTGACCGCCTTCGACCTCGACCTCGACGGGCTGGACGTCGGCTCGGTCACCGTGGACGGCAGGGACGCCCGCTGGAACCGCGCCGGCCAGGAACTCACCGTCCGCCCCCACGACGACCTCCGCGACGGCGAGACCTTCACCGCCACCGTCCGCTACTCCGGCACCCCGCGGACCCTCACCGACCCCGACGGCTCCGAGGAGGGCTGGCTGCCCACCGCCGACGGCGCGCTCGGCCTCGGCGAGCCGGTCGGCTCGATGGCCTGGTTCCCCGGCAACCACCATCCCTCGGACAAGGCCGCCTACGACATCACGGTCACCGTCCCCGAAGGCCTGCAGGCCGTCTCCAACGGGGAGCCGGCCGGGCGGACCAGCAAGGGCGGCCGGACGACGTACTCCTGGCACACCGCCCAGCCGATGGCGAGCTACGCGGCCACCGTCGCCGTCGGCCACTACGACATCGGCCGCGGCACCGGGCCGCACGGGCTGCCCGTGCTCACCGCCGTCGACCCCGCGCAGGCCAAGGCGAGCAAGGACGTCCTGGCGAAGATCCCGGAGATCCTCGACTGGGAGGAGAAGAACTTCGGGCCGTACCCCTTCTCCTCCGCCGGAGCGGTCGTCGACCGCCCGGGGGACGCCCAGTACGCGCTGGAGACGCAGACCCGTCCCGTCTTCCCCGGCGCCCCCGACACCGGCACGCTCGTCCACGAACTCGCCCACCAGTGGTACGGCGACTCGGTCACCCCGAGGAGCTGGCGGGACATGTGGCTCAACGAGGGCTTCGCGACGTACGCGGAGTGGCTGTACCAGGAGGACCACGGCGGCAGGAGCGCCCAGCAGACCTTCACCGACCTGTACGACGGCGACGACGACGCCGTCTGGGACTTCCCGCCGGCCAGGCCGGCCGGCGCCGCGCACATCTCCGGCAGCCCCGTCTACGAGCGCGGCGCCATGGTGCTGCAGAAGATCCGCCGGAAGGTCGGCGACGACGCCTTCCACGACATCCTCCGGGGCTGGGCCGCCGCCCACCGCCACGGCACCGCCGACACCGCCCAGTTCACCGCGTTCGTGGAGAAGAAGGCCCCGGACGAGGACTTCGGCGGGATCTGGAAGGACTGGCTCTACGGAGACGGCAAGCCGGACCGCCCGTGACGGACGGCCCGGCTGCCAAAGGCCCGCTACGCGGGACTAGTTGACGTTGACGGCCTTCCAGGCCGCCGCCACCGCGTTGTACTCCGCGCTGCCCGAGCCGTACAGGGCGGCCGCCGCCTGCAGGGTGCCGGTGCGGGCGCCCGCGTAGTTGGTGGTCGAGGTGAAGTACGTGCTCAGGGCCTTGTACCAGATCTGGATCGCCTTGTCCCGGCCGATCCCGGTGACCGTGGAGCCGTCGTACGTCGGGGAGTTGTAGGACACCCCGTTGACCGTCTTCGCGCCGCTGCCCTCCGACAGCAGGTAGAAGAAGTGGTTGGCGACACCGGACGAGTAGTGCACGTCCAGGCGGCCGACGGACTTCGACCAGTAGTCGGCGGAGCCGCCGTCCTTGCTCGGCTTGTCCATGTAGCGCAGCGGGGTGCCGTTGCCGTTGATGTCGATCTTCTCGCCGATGAGGTAGTCACCGGGGTCGGAGGAGTTGTTCGCGAAGAACTCCACCGCGGTGCCGAAGATGTCGCTGGTGGCCTCGTTCAGGCCGCCGGACTCGCCCCGGTAGTTGAGCTTCGCCGTGGCCGCGGTCAGACCGTGGCTCATCTCGTGGCCGGCCACGTCGAGCGAGGTCAGCGGGTCGGCGTTGCCGGAGCCGTCGCCGTACGTCATGCAGAAGCAGCTGTCGTCCCAGAAGGCGTTGACGTAGGCGTTGCCGTAGTGGACGCGGGAGTAGGCGGCCTTGCCGTCGCCCGCGATGCCGTTGCGGTTGAACGCGGACTTGTAGAAGTCCCAGGTGACGGCGGCGCCGTAGGCGGCGTCCACGGCGGCGGTCTGGCGGTTGGAGACGGTGCCGTTGCCCCAGACGTCGTCGGCGTCGTGGAAGAGGGTGCCGGTGCCGCTGGTGCCGCCGTTCAGGTCGTAGGTCTTGTGACCGCCGCGGCCGCCGTCGATCAGGTCGTAGCCGCCGGAGGCGGAGGCGGTGGTGCCGATGGTGACCGTGCCGCTGTACTGGCTGGTGCCCGTGCCGGTGTCGACCGCCTCGTAGGAGTAGATCTTCTTGCCGGTCCGCGCGTCGGTGATGACGTGCAGTGCGCTCGGGGTGCCGTCGTGCTGGACGCCCTTGACGACGGACTCGTAGGCGAGGACCGGCTTGGCACCGGCCGCCCAGACCACCTTGCGGGAGGACGAGGCGGTGGCCTTCGCGGTGTCCGCGGCCTTGACGGCGGCCTTCTTCGCGCTCGTGGCGGAGACGGCGGCCGTGGTGGTCGGCACGGATATGCGGGCCTTGGCCGCCTTGCTGACGCCCTTGAGCGCGCCGTTCTTCGCCACGTGGGTGACCAGGTCGCCACCGAGCACGGGAAGACCCGCGTACGTGCGCTCGTAACGGGTGTGGACGGTGCCGTTCGCGTCCTTGACCACGTCCCGGACGACCAGCTTCTCCTTGGCGCCCAGCCCGAGTTCGTGGGCCGCGGCACCGGCGTGCCGCTGAGCCGTCTCGATGGCGGCGGCGCGGGCCGGAGCGCTGAGCGGGACGGCCGTGGCGCCGGGGGTGTGCGTGGGGGCGGCGGTGGCGGAACCGTTCTGCAGCGCGAGGACGACCATCGCCGCCGAGCCGGCCAGCGCGGCGGCGCGCATGGCGGTCCTGCGGGAGGCGCGGGGGTGCTGAGTCACTCGTTCTCCTTATGGCTGGCCTCCGGTGGGGCCGGAGACACAGTTGGGGCACAGGGGACGTACAAGCTGCGGCGGGTGCGGAGAGAGTGACACCGTGGAGGCTCTGTTTGACAGAGCGCCGACAAAACTTTACGTGTTGTTATCCGAATGCCGTGCCCCGGGAACCGTTATCCGGACGGACGTCGAGGGCTCAACTCACCATCCATCAAGCGGATTTGAGGCGTCGGGCGTCACACCTCGCGGTCCGGGCGGTCCACCGCGCTCTCGGCCTCCCACGTGTCCAGCGTGCGGGCAAGGCCGGGCGGCCAGACCGGCTCCGGCTCCTCGGCCAGTTCCCGCCTGCTCCACCAGCGCCAGGTGAGGATTCCGTCGGCGGCGTGCGCGGCGGCCAGACCGGGGCCGGACGGCTCGCGGTGCGGGCCGTGGGTGACATAGACGTGCTCGTGCTGGTGCACGGGGACGCCGATGGGGGTCCCCCCGCTCGAGCGGAGCCGAGAGTGGGGGAGCGTGAAGTCGTGTTCCCAGGTGCACAGCAGCGGGCCCGGCAGCAGGTCGGTCCAGCCGGTCTCCTCGGCCAGTTCCCGCAGGGCGCCCTCGCGCGGGGTCTCGCCCGGCTCCAGCCCGCCGCCGGGCAGCGCCCAGTGGACGCCGACCTCGACGTTGTCGTACCGGAAGAGCAGCACCGCGCCGTCGGGGTCCACGACGGCGACCCGGGCGGCCTGCCGGGGTGTCCGCAGTACCTTGCGCAGCACGGCGCAGGGGCGGCCGAGGGCGTGGTCGGGGCGGTGGTCGACGACCTCGTAGCCGAGGGCGGTCCAGAAGGCCAGCGCCCCGGGGTTGTTGTCGAGGACGGCGAGGCGCACGGCCCGGCGGCCGGCGGCCCGGAAGCGCTCCTCCACCGCCGTGGCGACCCGGCGGCCGTAACCCTTGCCCTGTTCGGTCGCGTCCACCATCAGCAGCCCGATCCACGGATCGGGGTCGGCCGGGTCGGGGTGGTGGGCCAGTGTGATCACGACGGCGACCAGACGTCCCTCGGACCGGGCCAGCAGCACCTCGGCGTCCGGCTGGACCAGCTCGTCGGCCAGCGCCGCCGCCACCTGTTCGCCCCGGATGTCGTCCGGGTCGGGGAAGTCGCCGCTGAGCGCGTGGAACGCGCGGTTGGAGGCGTAGAGCGCCGTCAGTTCGGTGAGCAGCGGGGCCGGGAGGTCATGATCGGCGGTGAGGGCGAGGGGTTCGAGGATCACCCGGGCAACGTATCGCGCGGGGTGGCGGCGTCTCGGCCGGATTCGCGGGTGCCCGCGGGCAGGGGCGGGGATGCCCCCTGCCCACGGGCCGGGCCGCGGGCCGGGGGCTTCCGCTCGACGCGCCGTACGTCAGACGTTCACGCCGAAGTCCTGGGCGATGCCCACCAGGCCCGAGGCGTAACCCTGGCCCACCGCGCGGAACTTCCACTCCGCGCCGTTGCGGTACAGCTCGCCGAAGACCATGGCCGTCTCGGTGGCGGCGTCCTCGGAGAGGTCGTAGCGGGCGATCTCGGCGCCGCCGGCCTGGTTGACGATGCGGATGTAGGCGTTGCGGACCTGGCCGAAGTTCTGGCCGCGGTTCTCGGCGTCGTAGATGGAGACCGGGAAGACGATCTTGTCGACGTCGGCCGGGAGCGCGGCCAGGTTGACGTTGATCGCCTCGTCGTCGCCGGCGCCCTCGCCGGTGCGGTTGTCACCCGTGTGGACGATGGAGTTGTCCGGCGTCTGCTTGTTGTTGAAGAAGACGAAGTGGGCGTCCGAGTAGACCTTGCCCTGCGTGTTGACCGCGATGGCGGAGGCGTCCAGGTCGAAGTCCGTGCCGGTGGTGGTGCGGACGTCCCAGCCGAGGCCCACGGTGACGGCGGTCAGGCCCGGAGCCTCCTTGGTGAGCGAGACGTTGCCACCCTTGGACAGGCTTACAGCCATGATTGGGAGTCCCTTCCCTAGTTATTCGTGCGCATCTGTGCCGACGAAGCTACCGTCACCGGGGAGAACGTCGAGGGGGGTACCGGTGGTTCCGGGTCCCTTTACCTTTTTTACCCATGTGGCCGTCACCGGCGAAAACCGCGTGACGTGGGACGGGTCGGGCCGGGAACATGGGAGGCATGTCCGGTCCCCATGTCATCCGCGGTTCGGTCTCGCTTCCCGAGGCCGAGCTGATGTGGCGTTTCTCGAGGTCCTCCGGGCCGGGCGGCCAGCACGTCAACACCAGCGACTCGCAGGTCGAGCTGCGCTTCGACCTGGCGCGCACCGAGGCGCTGCCGCCGGTGTGGAAGGAGCGGGCGCTGAGCCGGCTGGCCGGGCGGCTGGTGGACGGGATGGTCGTCGTACGGTCCTCCGAGCACCGCTCCCAGTGGCGCAACCGCGAGGCCGCCGCCGTACGCCTCGCCGCCCTCCTCGCCGAGGCCACCGCGCCCCCGCCCAAGCCCCGCCGCCCCACCCGCATCCCCCGCGGCATCAACGAGCGCCGGCTGCGTGAGAAGAAGCAGCGCTCGGAGCGCAAGCGCGGCCGGTCCGGGCGGGACTGGGGTTAGGCCACCCCGCTTCCGGCGGCCGTCAGCCCAAGTGCCGGTAGCGCCCGCGGTAGTACATCAGCGGGCCGCCCTCCGCGCCCGGTGCGCGCGCGGTCAGTACCCGGCCGATGACGAGGGTGTGGTCGCCCGCCGTCACCCGCTGCTCGGTGCGGCACTCCAGGGCGGCCAGCGCGCCGTCCATCAGCGGTGCGCCGGTGATCTCGCCGCGCACCCGCGGCAGGTCCTGGAAGAGCAGCCGGTCGCTGATGCGGCCCTTCATGGCGAAGCGCCCGGCGATGTGGCGCTGCCCCTCGGCCAGCACCGAGACCGCCCACAGCGGCTGTTCGTCGAGCAGGTCGTCCATGCGCGAGCCCGTGCGCAGGCTGACCATCACCAGCGGCGGGTCCAGCGAGACGGACATGAAGGCCGTCGCGGTCATGCCGACGTCCTCGCCACCGGGCGCGTCCGGGTCGTCGGGGTCCAGCGGCGGTTCCTGAGCGGTCACCAGGACCACGCCCGCGGCCAGCCGGGACATGGCGGCCCGGAACTCGTCGTTGCTCACCCCCTCAGCATGCCCGGTGACTGCTGTGGCGGTGGGGGAGGAGGTGTTCAGCACGCCATGAACGCTAATCTCCGCTCCGGACGGGCCGCATCGGGCCCTGGCCCTAGCCGGGTCCTAGGACCGGGGGACCACGAGGTGACGGTTCGTGCATCATGTGCACACAACGACAAAGCTTGCGTTCAGTAAACGCACAGGGAAAACGCAGAAACTCCACTCAATTGTTCACGTTCCCCTGTGACTTGAGTCACAAGGGGCAGATATTGTTGACCCTGTGTACCGAGTGAGCAGCGCGCTGTGATTCAGTGGCTGAAGACCACTGAGAGACGACGGGACGCACGTAAGGAAGGCCGAAGACAACCCTTGATTCGCTGCGAGGTCTCGGGGGGAGGGCGAGCATGGAGACCGAGTCGGAGCCGTATGTCCGCCTTGCGTCCCTGCGGCAGCTGCACCAGGTCATGGCCGACATGAACACGGCGCGCAGCCTGGCGGACACACTGCAGACGGTCGCCGACGGCGCGGTCAGTGCTCTCGGGTACGAGCTGGCGTGCGTCAACCTCGTGCGCCCCGACGGGGATCTCGTCATCGCCGCCTTCTCCGGCAACTCCGCCGCCGAGGCCCTGATCACCGGCCGGGTCGGCTCCCGCGACTCCTGGGACCGGCGGCTGAGCATGGGCGAACAGTGGGGTGACCTCGTGTTCATACCCCACACCGAGGGCTGGGTGCTGGACGACGACGACGTCCCGCAGTGGTACACCGACGGTCCCGCCCCGCGCTTCGAGGACGAGTGGCACCCCTCCGACCGCCTCTTCGCCCCGATGTACACGCCCGGGGCACAGGGCGGCGGCTCCTCGGGCGAGTTGCTCGGCGTCATATCCGTCGACCGGCCGCGCAACGGCCGTCACCCCGGCGCCTGGGGCCGCGAGGCCCTGCAGATGTACGCCTTCCAGGCCGCCATCGCGATCAGCAACGCGCGTCTGCGTTCCAACATGCAGCGGGCCCTGGTCCGCCTCGAGCGCGAGCAGCAGGCACTCAGGGCCAGCGAGGAGAGCTTCCGGCAGGCCTTCGAGTACGCGCCCTCCGGCATGGCCATCGCCGAGATGGGCGGCGACCAGCACGGCCGCATCCTGCGCACCAACGACGCCCTGTGCCGGCTGCTCGGCCGTCCCGCCTCCGCGATGCGCCGCTACTCCTTCTCCGACCTGGTCCACCCCGAGGACATCGGCACGCTGCTCCGGACGTCCGCCGAGGGCGGCCGGGCCGAGCTGCGCCTGGGCCGCCGCGACGGCAGCTACGTCTGGGTGAGCCTGCGCAACAGCGTCGTCGCCGACGCCGCCGACGGGCCCCGCTTCCTGCTGACCCACGTCGAGGACATCGAGGACCGCAAGCGCCGCGAGCTCCAGCTCGCCCACCGCGCCTCCCACGACTCCCTCACCGGCCTGCCGAACTCCGCCGAGCTGCGCTCCCGGCTCTCCGCGCGCCTGTGCCACCGCCCGTCCCACGCCGGCGCCCTGGAGTCCCTGGACGCGGCCTACGGCCACCCCGCCTTCGACGCCCCGCCCGGGCACGGCTTCGACTTCGCGCAGGGCGTGGAGGCGTTCGACGGCTACGACCACCACGTCCACACCGTCGCGCCCGAGGACGGCCACGACGACGGCACCAAGGGCCTCGCGGTCCTCTTCTGCGACCTGGACGGCTTCAAGTCGATCAACGACAGGTTCGGCCACAACGCGGGCGACGCGGTGCTCATCGAGGTCGCCCGGCGGCTGACCCGCGGGGTGCGCGACGGCGACACGGTCGCCCGGCTCGGCGGCGACGAGTTCGTGATCCTCGCCGACGGCCTCGGCAAGGCCGACGCCCAGGACCTCGCCGTACGTCTGCGCAACGAGATCATCCAGCCCATCCGCGCCGAGGACCGGGCCGTCCGGGTGGGCGCGAGCTTCGGCATCGGCTGGGCGCACTGCGGCATGACGGCGGACGAAGTGCTGAAGTCCGCCGACGAACGGATGTACGTAGAGAAACGATCTCGTCCCAAACAGCATCGGCGTGCCGGATGAATCGCAGGTCAGTGAGCTGATGCGATACGGGTCACCCGTTTGGCTCAGTCGGAGCGGGTAGGCTCGCCATTCCACACCCGTATCGCATCCACCCGCACCTGTTGAGGAGTACCAAGGGATGACGCCCGGCGACAACGGCGCGAGCACGCCCGAGGACGACGACCCGTTCGGCTACCTCTACGCCGACGGCCAGGCCCGAGGAGCGCAGCCGCCGTCGGGTGGCTACGGCTATCCGAACTCGGTCAGCAGAGTGCGCGCGGTCGGCGAGCGCCAGTACGCCCCGCAGGCCGCCCCGTACGGCCAGCAGCAGCCCACGGTCCCGCAGCAGGGCGCCTACGGCCAGCCGAACGCCCACTACCAGGCCCCGGAGACGCTGCCCGGCGGCGCACCGACGAGCAGGCAGTCCATGCCGCCCGCCGGCGGTGGCGGCGGGCGCCGCGGCCCGAACACCAAGGGCCTGCTGATCGGCGCCATCGCGGTGGTCGCCGCGGTCGTCATCGGCATCGGTGTGGCGATGATCAACGGCAACACGGACGACGACAAGTCCGGCAACCAGGCGGACGCCTCCCCGACCCAGTCCCAGAGCGGCAGGCCCAGCCCGTCGAACAGCGCCTCGGCACCGGCCGGCGAACTGCCGAAGACGGACGCGGCGAACAGCTCCGTGCATCTGGCGGGCGGTGCCACCGTGGCCTCCGACGTGAAGGGCGCGACGTCCGCGGACGGCAAGTATGTGACCGGACTCAACCAGGCCGGCGCCTCGATCACCTGGTCGCTCGACGGCATCCCGGAGGCTGGCAAGTACAGCGTCTACGTCGGCTACAGCGTGCCGGGCAAGGACGGCGCCGCCATTCTCACCGTCAACGGCACGCCCTCGACGACTCCGATCAAGCTGAAGAACTGGTCGGGAGCGGGCGCCGGCGACTACGAGAAGGGCTGGACGAAGACGTTCAACTACGTCCAGCTCGACAAGGGGCACAACACCGTGTCCGTCTCCTGTGGGCAGGCGGGCCAGTGCGACGCCCTCGTCGACAGGCTGTGGCTGGTGAAGGGCTGGGTCAAGTCCGGCGGCTGAGCCCCGAAGTGGTGTAGCGGCCTCGGTGGCCGCCGAGGCCGCTACACCCTCTATTCAGATGCGTCCGCCCTCGACGCAGAGGACGGCCACCCAACCCGTCTTTCCGTCCGCCTTCACCTTGACCCAGTCATTGCCGGAAGGGCCCCCAGTCCAGCACTTGTATGAGCCACCGTTGTTTTGCCGTGTGCACGGGGTCGTGGTGCAAGGAATCCTGGCATTAGGGTCGGTAACCGAGTGAAGTATGGCCGATGAGGTGCTGGCGGTGCTTCGGACGCTGAAGTAGTGGCCATCCTTCATCCAGACGCCCGCTTGATCGGCCGAGGCCGTGGAACTCATGGAGATGACGAGTCCCATCGAGGCCAGACCGAGCGCCGCGAGTTGCTTCAAGGCCAGTGATTTGCGCCTGTGTTCCCCCAGCGAGAACTAGGTCTTTGGTCGCTGGCGATCATATGTTTTAAAGGGGGATGTGCGTCGATGGCCGTCAGCCATGATTGACCGGTTTCAAGCCGCGGTGACTTCATGCGTCACTGACACCCGCCTCCGCAACTCCTCATAGGACCCACGGTCGAACTCTCCCGCCACCGGCGCCAGCACAGTCGCCGCCGACAACGCGACCGCGCGGGACAATCGGTCCGGCCAGGGGAGCCGCTGCACGAGGCCCGACAGCAGGCCCGCCACCGCCGAGTCGCCCGCGCCGGTCGGGTTGCCGTGGATTCGGGTGGGAGGGAGCGCCCGCCAGCGGCCCTCGGGGGTGGCCGCGAGCAGGCCCTCCGGGCCGAGGGAGGCGACCACCGCGTGGGCGCCGCGTCGGCGGGCGTCCTGGGTGGCACGCACCGGCTCGTGCGAGCCGGTGAGTTCGGCCAGTTCCTCGGCGTTCGGCTTGATGATGTCGGGGCGGGCCGCCACCCCGCGGCGCAGCGGCTCCCCGCCGGCGTCCAGCAGCACGGGGACGCCGTGGGCGCGGGCCGCGCGTATCAGCCCCGCGTACGCGCCCACCGGCACGCCCGGCGGAAGGCTGCCGGACAGGGCCACCGCCGTGGCACGGCCGAGCAGTTCCGCGTACCGGTCCTGGAAGGCCGCCCATTCGGCCGGGGCTATCTGCGGGCCCGGCTCGTTGAGCTGGGTGGTGTCGCCGGTCCGCTCGTCGACGACGGCGACCGTGCGCCGGGTGGCCCCCCCGATGGGCACCAGCGCGTCCGTCACCCGGGGTGTGTCCGCGAGGTGTTCGCGCAGGACCCGGCCGGTGGCGCCGCCCGCGAAGCCGGTGGCCGTCACCTCGTGGCCGAGGGCGGCCAGGACCCGGGCCACGTTCACGCCCTTGCCGCCCGGCCGTTCGAGGACCTGGGAGACCCGGTGCGAGGTGTGCGGCCGCAGCGACCGTACGCGGTAGGTGATGTCGAGAGCGGTGTTCAGTGTGACCGTGAGGATCACCGGGTCCGACCTCCCTCGAAGTCCGTCGCGCCATCGGTTTGCGGGGACCCGATCATGCCAAAGAGACGGCGGCCGGCCCAGTGCGAGGGTCGGTCACCGTCTCTCGACGCCGGAACGGATCAGGGCAGTTGGGGCTTGACGACCCATTCCCCCTGGCGCAGCACGCCCTTGAGGTCGAAGTCCGCGTCCAGCAGCACCAGGTCGGCGTTCTTGCCGGGCTCCAGGGAGCCGATGCGGTCGGACAGGCCCAGCAGGCGGGCCGGGTTCACGGACAGGGCGGTGACGGCGTCCCGCACCGGCAGCCCGTCGACCGTCACCGCCCGCTTGAACGCGCGGTCCAGGGTCAGCGTGGAGCCGGCGATCGAACCGCCGTGCACCAGCCGGGCCACGCCCTCGCTGACCTCGACCTCCAGCGGGCCGAGCATGTAGCGGCCGTCGCCGATGCCGGCCGCGTCCATCGCGTCGGTGATGAACGCGACCCGGTCGGCGCCCGCGTGATGGAACGCCAGCTCAAGCGCGGCGGGGTGCAGATGGGTGCCGTCGTTGATCAGCTCGACGGTGACCCGCTCGTCCTGGAGCAGGGCGGCGATGGGGCCGGGGGAGCGGTGGCCCAGGGTGGGCATGGCGTTGAAGAGGTGGGTGGCGACCGTGGCGCCCGCGTCGATGGCCGCGACGGTCTGCTCGTAGGTGGCGTCCGTGTGCCCGACCGCCGCGATCACCCCGTGCTCGGCGAGCAGCCGCACCGAGTCGATGCCGCCCGGCAGTTCCGTGGCGAGCGTGACCATCCTGGCCCGGCCGCGCCCGGCGTCGATCAGCTTGCGCACCTCGGCCGGCTCCGGGTCGCGCAGCAGTTCCTCGGAGTGCGCGCCCTTGCGGCACGGCGAGATGAACGGTCCCTCGAAGTGGATGCCCGCGATGTCCCCCTGCTCGGCCAGCTCGCTCAGCAGCCCGGCCTGCCGGACCAGCAGGTCCATCTCGTCGGTGACGGTGGAGGCGACCAGCGTGGTGGTGCCGTGCCGCCGGTGGGTGCGGACGGCGGTGAGGATCTCCTCGGCCGTGCCGGAGAAGGACGCCCCGCCGCCGCCGTGGTTGTGGATGTCCACGAAGCCCGGGACCAGCCAGTGACCGCTCACGTCGATCACCTCGGCACCGGCCGGGGCCGCGGTGCCCCCGGTGTCCGGCGCGCCGGCCGCGGTGATCCTGGTGCCCTCCACGGTCACGCGTCCGTCGTCCACCACCCCGGTGGGCAGCACCACCCGAGCACCTGCGAGAACCAAGCTGGGAGCCATCAGGCGGTTACCTCCGAGGGGTCGGTGGAGTCGAGGAGATCCCGGGCGAGAAGTCCCGCGCCCAGGCAGCCGGCGGTGTCGCCGAGGGCGGCGGGGACGATGGACGGCATTTTCTGGAAGGTGACCCGGCGCCGTACGGCGTCCCGCAGCGGCTGGAACAACACTTCCCCCGCCTCGGCCAGACCGCCACCGATGATCAGCGTGCGCGGGTCCAGCAGGGTGAGCGCGGTGACCAGCCCGTCGGCCAGCGCGTCCACCGCCTCCTGCCACACCCGGACGGCGTTCGGGTCACCGGACGCGACGGCCTTGGCGCAGTCGGCCGCGTCCGCCTCCGGGTCCCCGCAGGCCGCGGCCCATGCCTCGCTGACGGCGGACGCGGAGGCGTACCGCTCCAGGCAGCCGTGCTGTCCGCAGGGGCATGGGGTGCCCCCGGGCCGTACGACGATGTGCCCGATCTCGCCGGCGAAGCCGTGCGCGCCCGCCTCCACCCGGCCGTCCACGCCGATGGCTCCGGCGATCCCGGTGCCCAGCGGTACGAACAGGAACCGGTCGGCGCCCTTGCCCGCGCCGATCCGTCCCTCGGCGAGCCCGCCGGTGCGCACGTCGTGGCCGAGCGCCACCGGGACGCCGAGCCGCTCGGCGAGCAGGGCGCGCAGGGGTACGTCCCGCCAGCCGAGGTTGGCGGCGTACACGGCGATCCCGTGCTCGTCGTCGACGATGCCGGGGACCGCGATGCCGGCCGCCGCGGCCGGCTCGCCGTAGGTCTCGACGCCGTACGCGCGCAGTTCGGCGGCGAAGCCGAGGATCGTCCCGACCACCGCGTCCGGCCCGCGCTCGCGCCCCGTCGCCCGGCGGGCGCGGTGCAGCAGCTCGCCGTCGTCTCCGACGAGGGCGGCCTTCATCCCGGTACCGCCCACGTCCAGGGCGATGACATGTCTCACGGGGGACAGTGTGGCCCCCGGACCCGCAAGAGGTCTAGTCCACTCACGTGGTGTAGACCTTATGTGTCCACATATTGAACGGTCAGACAGCAGGGTTGGGGCTTTGAGGGTGCGTCGGCGTACGGCAGGAACGATCGCGGTGGTGTCCGCACTGGGCATGACGGCGGTCCTCGGCGGCTGCGGGAGCACGGACTCCTCCGACGTGACCCTCAGACTCGTCGCTGCCGACTACGGCGACTCGGCGGCGAACGGCTCCAAGAAGTACTGGGACGGGCTGGCCAAGGAGTACGAGGCCGAGCACGGGGTGAAGGTCGAGGTCAGCGTCTACTCCTGGAACGACGTCGACCGCAAGGTCAAGGAGATGGTCGACGCCGGGCACGCCCCCGACCTGGCGCAGATCGGCGCCTACGCCGACTACGCGGCCGCGGGCGAGCTGTACCAGGCCTCCGACCTGCTCTCCATACGCACCCAGGCCGACTTCCTCGCCGCGCTCTCCGACGCCGGCCAGTGGAAGCACGTGCAGTACGGCATCCCCTTCGCGGCCTCCACCCGGGTGCTCTTCTACAACAAGACCCTGTTCAGCCAGGCGGGCATCACCCCGCCCACCAACTGGGACGAGCTGGCGGCCGACGCCCGCGCGCTCAAGGACAAGGGCGTGAAGTACCCCTACGCGCTGCCGCTCGGCCCGGAGGAGGCCCAGGCCGAGACCATGCAGTGGCTGCTGGGCGGCGGCGACGGCTACACCGACGACATCGGCGCCTACAGCATCGACTCCGCGAAGAACGTGGAGACCTTCACCTGGCTCAAGGACGACCTGGTCGGCAAGGGCCTGACCGGCCCGGTCGCCCCCGGCAAGCTGAACCGCGCGGACGCCTTCACCGCCTTCACGGACGGCCAGGTCGGCATGCTCAACGGCCACCCCACGCTGATCCAGCAGGCCGCCAAGAAGGGCGTGAAGTTCGGCACGGTCCCGATGCCGGGCCGCACCGGCCGGACCAAGGCCTCCATGGGCGTCGCCGACTGGATGATGGGCTTCCGGCAGAACGGGCACGCCCGCGAGATCGGCGACTTCCTCGACTTCGTCTACGAGAAGAAGAACGTCCTCGCCTTCTCCCGCGAGTACGGACTGCTGCCGGTGACCGACTCCGCGTCCCGCGCCATGTCCGGCTCGGACGCGGCCGGCGACAAGGTCCTGCGCCCCTTCCTCGACGAACTCCCGCTCTCCCAGCTCTACCCGGTCGGCAAGACCTCGTGGGCCTCGGTCAGCGCGGCCGTGAAGAAGAACATCGGCCAGGCGGTCGCCCCCGGCGGCAGCCCCGCCGACGTGCTGTCCCGGCTCCAGTCGACGGCGTCGGCCGCGGACAGCGCCGACGTCAACTGAGACCGGCTGTCGGTGCCCGGCGCTACGGTTGGCCGCATGGAGGAACTGGGCAGCCGCGAACAGGCCATCCTCGCGCTGGAACGCCGGGGCTTCGCCGGCCCCGGCGCGAAGGAACGGGCCATCCGCGAGGAACTGGGCCTCGCCCCGGTGCGCTACTACCAGCTCCTCAACGCCCTCCTGGACGACGCCCGGGCGCTCGCCGCGGACCCGGTCACGGTCAACCGCCTGCGCCGGGTGCGGGAGGCCCGCCGCCAGGAGCGCTGAACCGCCGGCCCGGACCGGGAGGAACGCTCCAGGAGTGACCCGGGCCCGCGCCGGATACTGTCCCTGTATGGACCTCCTGCCGACCCCGGCGACCCAGGCGGGCCGCGACGGACTGCACACGCTGCTGGCCAAGCCCCGCGCGGCGGTGATCGGCCTCGACTTCGACGGCACCCTCGCCCCGATCGTCGCCGACCCCGAGCAGGCCCGCGCCCACCCGGACGCCGTTCCCGCGCTCGCCGCGCTCGCCCCCGAGGTGGCCTCCGTCGCCGTGGTCACCGGCCGGCCCCCCGAGGTCGCGGTGCGCTACGGCGGCTTCGCGGACGTGCCCGGCCTGGAACACCTCACCGTCCTCGGCCACTACGGCGCCGAACGCTGGGACGCCGCGACCGGCGAGGTGACCGCGCCCCCGCCGCACCCCGGTGTGGCCGCGGTCCGCGCCGAACTGCCCGGGCTGCTGGAGCGCGCCGGCGCCGGGCACGGCACCTGGACCGAGGACAAGGGCCGGGCCGTCGCCGTGCACACCCGCCGCGCCGACGACCCCCAGGCCGCCTTCGAGGCCCTGCGCGGGCCCCTCACCGAACTCGCCGCCCGGCACGGCCTGATCGTCGAACCCGGCCGGCTGGTCCTGGAACTGCGCCCGCCCGGCATGGACAAGGGCGTCGCCCTCCTCGACCACGTCCGCCGCACCGCCGCCGGGTCCGTCCTCTACGCGGGCGACGACCTCGGCGACCTGCCCGCCTTCGCGGCCGTCGGGGAACTCCGCGCCGAGGGCGTCCCCGGCCTGCTGGTCTGCAGCGGCAGCACCGAGGTCACGGAACTGGCCGAACGGGCGGACCTGGTGGTCGACGGCCCGGAGGGGGTCGTCGCGCTCCTGCGCGCCCTGGCGGCCAGGCTCGGCTGACCCGGCCCCGCCGGACCCTCAGCCGGTCAGCGCGCCGAGCTGGTCCAGGAACCACTGCGCCGGCGGCAGCGCGATGGCGGCGGCGGCCAGTCGCTTGGACCGCTCCGCCCGCTCGCCCTGGGGCAGGCCCAGCGCGGTGTGCAGCGCGTCCGCCGTCCCCACGACGTCGTACGGGTTGACCACGATCGCGTCCTCGCCCAGCTCCTCGTACGCCCCGGCCTCGCGCGACAGCACCAGCGCGCACCCCTCGTCGGAGACGACCGGCACCTCCTTGGCGACCAGGTTCATGCCGTCCCGGATCGGGTTGACCAGGGCCACGTCCGCGAGCCGGTAGGCGGCCAGCGAGCGGGCGAAGTCGTCCTTCACATGCAGCACCACCGGCGTCCAGCCGGGCGTCCCGTAACGGGAGTTGATCTCGTCCGCGACCCGTTGCACCTCGGCCGTGTAGTCGCGGTAGACCGCGAGGTCCTGCCGCGAGGGGTAGGCGAACGCGATGTGCACCACCCGCTCGCGCCACTCCGGGTGGCCCTCCAGGAGCTGCCGGTACGCCAGCAGTCCGCGCACGATGTTCTTGGACAGCTCGGTGCGGTCCACCCGGACGATGGTCCGGCGCCCCTCGCCGATCTCCGCGCGCAGGGCCGTCATCCGCTCGTCCACGTCCGGCCGGTGCGCCCGCTCGCGCAGGAAGTCCGCGTCCGCGCCGAGCCCGTGCACCCCGATCCGGGTCCCGGACGGGATGCCGGGGCCGAGCACCGCGTGGCAGCAGTCCGTGAACGCGTCCGCCCAGCGCCTGGTCAGGAACGCCGCCCGGTCCGCGCCGAGGATGCCGGTCAGCAGCTCGGCGGCGATGTCGTCGGGCAGCAGCCGGAAGTAGTCCGGCGGGGCCCACGGGGTGTGCGAGAAGTGGCCGATGCGCAGGTCGGGACGGAGCTGCCGGAGCATCCGCGGGGCGAGGGCCAGGTGGTAGTCCTGGATGAGCACCGCGGCACCCTCGGCCGCCTCCTGCGCCAGCGCCTCGGCGAACGCCCGGTTGTACGCCTGGTACGAGGCCCACTGGCGGCGGAACTCCGCGTCGAGGACCGGCTCCAGCGGGGTCTGGTACAGCATGTGGTGGACGAACCAGAGCACCGAGTTGGCGATGCCGTTGTAGGCGTCGGCGAACACGGTCGCGTCGATGTCGAGCATCCGCACCCGCTGCTCGCCGGTGTCCTCGGCCGGCAGCAGACCTCCGCCCGCCCGCCGTACCGCCTCCCGGTCGCCGTCGCCGAGCGCGGCGCAGACCCACACCGCGTTGTGGTCCGGCCCGATGGCCGACAGCCCCGAGACCAGCCCGCCCCCGCCCCGTCTGGCGCTCAGCGAGCCGTCCTCGAGCACCTCGTACGAAACCGGGCCGCGGTTGGACGCGACCAGCACCTCAGCACCCTGCGTGGAAGCCATGATTCTCAACCTAGCCCGGCCCGGAAACGCTCAAACGTACGCTCCGCCCCGGAAGGGGACTGTATACGGCCGTTCTTCCGCGTCCACCGCACCGCGCGCCGGGCCGCTCAGGCCACCTTGCGGTGCGCGTACTCCGCGATCTGCACCATCGGCGGCCGCTCCTCGGTGTCCACCGAGTAGGTGCGCGGCTCGAACCCGTCCTCGCCCCGTTCGAACTGGGTGAGCGACGGCCGTACGAGGTGGCCGCGGGCCAACCGGAGCTGGGCGGTGCGGTAGATCGCCGCGGCCATCCGGCCGAGTGCCTGCCCGTCCTGGTGCCGGTGCCTGCGCACCCCCACGTCCACCTGGGCCAGCGCGTCCAGGCCCACCAGGTGCAGCGCGTCCACCAGCATGCCCAGCTCCACGCCGTAGCCCACCGGGAACGGGAGCTGCTCCAGCAGCGAGCGGCGGGCCGCGTACTCCCCGCCCAGCGGCTGCACGAAGCCGGCGAGCTGCGGCCAGTGCATGTTCAGCAGCGGGCGGGCCATCAGCTCGGTGACCCGGCCGCCCTGTCCGGCGGCGGCCGTGCCGGAGGCGCGCCCGTCGGGCACGGTGAGCGGGCGGTCGTACATCGCCTTGACCAGGTCGACGTCCGGCTCGGTGAGCAGCGGGCCGACGATGCCGAGGACGAAGTCGGAGGAGAACTCCCTCAGGTCGGCGTCGATGAAGCAGACGATGTCCCCGCTCGTCGCCAGCAGCGAGCGCCACAGCACCTCGCCCTTGCCGGGGACGGCCGGTATGCGCGGCAGGACGCTGTCGCGGTGCACCACCCGGGCGCCGGCCGCGGCGGCGACCTCCGAGGTGCGGTCGGTGGAGCCGGAGTCGACGACGACGATCTCGTCGACCAGCGGAGCCTGCCGCATGAGGTCGTGACGGATGACGGCGACGATGTTGCCGACCGTCTCCTCCTCGTTGAGCGCGGGCAGGACGACGGAGACGGACTGCCCGGTGCGCTGCTTGGCGGCCAGGACTCCGTGCAGCGGGCGGTCGGCCACGGACCAGGAGCGGGTGGCCAGCCAGCGCTCGACTTCTTCCAGCACGGTCTGCGGCTCCTCACTGTCGTGATCACACCTGTTGGGGGAGGGTGATGCATCTCGCGGTTCGGACGACTATCTCAACTGTCCCGGCCGTCGGTTACAGTCTTGAACAACGCCGATGACCATCGCATGTCGGGGGTCGCCCGGCGTTCACAACCGAATACCGCTCATCCAGAGGGGCAGAGGGACACGGCCCGATGAAGCCCCGGCAACCCCCCTGAGCCGCACTCGTTTTCGCGCGAGGCTCCCGGCCAGGGAAGGTGCCAAATCCGTCTCACGGCGAGATGCGTCGTGAGGAAGATGAGGAGAAAGGGCCTCGCCTCCATGGCTGTGCAGACAGTTGCAAGCACCAGCAATCCCGCCGTCGATCTCGGCCCCGCCGCTGCCCTGAGCTGTCGCGAATGCGGACACCGGGTACCCCTCGGACCGGTCTTCGCGTGCGAGGAGTGTTTCGGCCCGCTGGAGATCGCCTACGACTTCTCCGCCTACGACACCGAAGAGCTGCGCCGGCGCATCGAGGCGGGTCCCGCGAACATCTGGCGCTACGCGCCCCTGCTGCCCGTCCCCGCCGACGTGGCCCGGAAGCCGAACCTCAACCCCGGCTGGACCAAGCTCGTCAAGGCCGACAACCTGGCCCACGAGCTGGGCGTCACCGGCGGGCTGTACGTGAAGGACGACTCCGGCAACCCGACGCACTCCTTCAAGGACCGCGTCGTCGCCCAGGCCCTGGAGGCCGCGCGCGCCTTCGGCTTCACCACCCTGTCCTGCTCCTCCACCGGCAACCTCGCCGGTGCCGTCGGCGCCGCCGCCGCCCGGGCCGGCCTGCGCTCCTGCGTGTTCATCCCGCACGACCTGGAGCAGGGCAAGGTCGTCATGGCCGCGATCTACGGTGGCGAACTCGTCGGCATCGAGGGCAACTACGACGACGTGAACCGTTTCTGCTCCGAGCTGATCGGCGACCCGGCCGGCGAGGGCTGGGGCTTCGTCAACGTCAACCTGCGCCCGTACTACGCCGAGGGCTCCAAGACGCTGGCGTACGAGATCTGCGAGCAGCTCGGCTGGCGGCTGCCCGACCAGATCGTGGTCCCGATCGCCTCCGGCTCCCAGCTCACGAAGATCGACAAGGGTCTGCGGGAGCTGATCGAACTCGGCCTGGTCGAGGACCGGCCGTACAAGATCTTCGGTGCCCAGGCCGAGGGCTGCTCGCCGGTGTCGACCGCGTACAAGGCGGGCCACGACGTCGTACGGCCGCAGAAGCCGAACACCATCGCCAAGTCCCTCGCCATCGGCAACCCGGCCGACGGGCCGTACGTCCTGGACATCGCGCGCCGCACCGGCGGAGCGGTGGAGGACGTGACGGACGAGGAGGTCGTGGACGCGATCAAGCTGCTGGCCCGGACCGAGGGCATCTTCGCGGAGACGGCGGGCGGAGTGACCGTCGGCGTCACCCGCAAGCTGCTCAAGGCGGGCGTGCTGGACCCGGCGAAGACCACGGTCGTCCTCAACACCGGCGACGGCCTCAAGACCCTCGACGCGGTGGCCGGCACCGGCCTCACCGCCACCATCCGCCCGAACCTGGACTCCTTCCGAGAGGCTGGCCTCGCATGAGCGTGACCGTTCGCATCCCCACCATCCTGCGCACCTACACCGGCGGGAAGGCCGAGGTCGCCGCCGACGGCGCGAACCTCGCCGAGGTCATCGAGAACCTGGAGAAGAACCACACCGGGATCGCCGCGCGGGTGCTGGACGACCAGGGCAAGCTGCGCCGCTTCGTCAACGTGTACGTCAACGACGACGATGTCCGATTCGAGCAGGGTCTGCAGACCGCGACCCCGGACGGCGCCGGTGTCTCCATCATTCCGGCGGTCGCCGGCGGCTGACTGACAGAATGACCGATCATTACCTTCGGTAACGCCGGTTACCGATTGTTCGTTGAATGGCCTCCCCCGCGCGAGAAACGGAGGGGGCCATTCTGTGTGATTGAGCGCGGTAGAGTTGGGGAACCCGCTCCCGGACCATGGGTCAGGGGCCCTGGATTCACCGCGATGCACCCGACAAGAAGTAGCCAAACTGTGGGTGCTTTCTGCGGCTTTTGTGTATTTTATGGAGCCCGACTTGCCCTGAATTCGGGCGAATTCACGCTACATTCCGGACCGTTCGCGTCCATATTTCTCGTCCGATTGACCTGTTGCAGACGGCAGTTGGGCAGATACATTCAGCGGCGGTCGACGCGTTCCGGCGCACGCCCCCGGCCAATGGGGGGTGAGGTCTGACCCGGGTCCGCGAAGTGTGGATCTGTGCAAGGGCCAGTAATAGGGGAGTTAGGCATGGCTCAGGGCACCGTCAAGTGGTTCAACGCGGAGAAGGGGTACGGCTTCATCGCGGTCGACGGTGGTGCGGACGTATTCGTCCACTACAGCGCCATTCAGATGGACGGCTACCGCACCCTGGAAGAGGGCCAGCGGGTGGAGTTCGAGATCTCGCAGGGCCAGAAGGGCCCGCAGGCCGACATGGTTCGCCTCAGCGCCTGAACGTTTCTTGCACGAAGGGCCCGCACCTCGCACAGGGTGCGGGCCCTTCGCCGTGCCCGGGCCCCTGTGTTCGCGGGCGGCTGACGGGGCCGCCCGTACCCCGGGAGGCGCTTGCACTCGGGCATGCCGAGTGCTAATCATTGCGTTAGCACTCTGAAGGTGAGAGTGACAACGAGGACCGGGTCGGTGAGGCCCGCAGGCCAAGTGGGGGAAGGAACCACGCGGCCGGCGAGCCGTCCGTCGCGGGCGCGGGCGCGGTCCGAAGGAATCACCCCCAGTCCTGGAGGGACCACTTCACATGGCCAAGATCATCGCGTTCGACGAGGAGGCGCGGCGCGGCCTCGAGCGCGGCATGAACCAGCTCGCGGACGCCGTCAAGGTGACGCTCGGCCCCAAGGGCCGCAACGTCGTCCTCGAGAAGAAGTGGGGCGCCCCCACGATCACCAACGATGGTGTCTCCATCGCCAAGGAGATCGAGCTCGAGGACCCGTACGAGAAGATCGGCGCCGAGCTGGTCAAGGAAGTCGCCAAGAAGACGGACGACGTCGCCGGTGACGGTACGACCACCGCGACCGTGCTCGCCCAGGCCCTGGTCAAGGAAGGCCTGCGCAACGTCGCCGCCGGTGCCAACCCGATGGCCCTGAAGCGCGGTATCGAGAAGGCCGTCGAGGCCGTCTCCGCCGCCCTGCTGGAGCAGGCGAAGGACGTCGAGACCAAGGAGCAGATCGCCTCCACCGCGTCCATCTCCGCCGCCGACACCCAGATCGGCGAGCTGATCGCCGAGGCCATGGACAAGGTCGGCAAGGAAGGCGTCATCACCGTCGAGGAGAGCAACACCTTCGGCCTCGAGCTCGAGCTCACCGAGGGCATGCGCTTCGACAAGGGCTACATCTCCGCCTACTTCGCGACCGACATGGAGCGCATGGAGGCGACGCTCGAGGACCCGTACATCCTCATCGCCAACTCCAAGATCAGCTCCGTCAAGGACCTGCTCCCGCTGCTGGAGAAGGTCATGCAGTCGGGCAAGCCGCTGCTGATCATCGCCGAGGACGTCGAGGGCGAGGCCCTGTCGACCCTGGTGGTCAACAAGATCCGCGGCACCTTCAAGTCCGTCGCCGTCAAGGCCCCGGGCTTCGGCGACCGCCGCAAGGCCATGCTCGGCGACATCGCCATCCTCACGGGCGGCGAGGTCATCTCCGAGGAGGTCGGCCTCAAGCTGGAGAACGCGACCCTGGACCTCCTGGGCCGCGCCCGCAAGGTCGTCGTCACCAAGGACGAGACCACCATCGTGGACGGTGCCGGCTCCTCGGAGCAGGTGCAGGGCCGCGTGAACCAGATCCGCGCCGAGATCGAGAACAGCGACTCGGACTACGACCGCGAGAAGCTGCAGGAGCGCCTGGCGAAGCTCGCCGGCGGTGTCGCGGTCATCAAGGCCGGTGCCGCCACCGAGGTGGAGCTCAAGGAGCGCAAGCACCGCATCGAGGACGCCGTCCGCAACGCGAAGGCCGCCGTCGAGGAGGGCATCGTCGCCGGTGGTGGCGTGGCCCTGCTGCAGGCCTCCCAGGTCTTCGAGAAGCTGGAGCTCGAGGGTGACGAGGCGACCGGCGCCCAGGCCGTGAAGCTCGCGCTCGAGGCCCCGCTGAAGCAGATCGCCGTCAACGCCGGCCTCGAGGGCGGTGTCGTGGTGGAGAAGGTGCGCAACCTGACCCCGGGCCACGGCCTGAACGCCGCGACCGGCGAGTACGTCGACCTGGTCGCCGAGGGCATCATCGACCCGGCGAAGGTGACCCGTTCCGCGCTGCAGAACGCCGCCTCCATCGCCGCGCTGTTCCTCACCACCGAGGCCGTCATCGCCGACAAGCCGGAGAAGGCCGCCGCGGCCGCTCCGGGCGGCATGCCGGGCGGTGACATGGACTTCTGATCCCGCGCGGATCGGCCTGTCCTTTCCGAGGGCGGCATCCCCTGCCATGGCAGGGGATGCCGCCCTCGGGCGTGTCCGGGATCACAGTGGCACCCGGCCGTGTGTGGAATGCGCGACAGCCTCTGGGAGGTTCCTTAAGGAGCTGCAACAATGCGTGCGCACATACCAATCGGTCTACCGAGTCGTCCCCGAGGAGCCCACACGTGACCGTCACGCCGCCCCCCGCCTCCCGCGCGGCCCAGATCCTCTCCCGCCCGATCACCCTGGGCGGCCTCACCGTCCCCAACCGCATCGTGATGGCGCCGATGACCCGGATGTTCTCCCCGGGCGGCATCCCCGGCGACGACGTGGTGTCCTACTACGCCCGGCGCGCCGCCGCCGGTGTCGGCCTGATCGTCACCGAGGGCACCTACGTCGGCCACGAGTCGGCCGGCGGCAGCAGCCGTGTGCCCCGGTTCCACGGCGAGGAGCAGCTGGCCGGCTGGGCGAAGGTCGTCGAGGCGGTGCACCAGGCGGGCGGCACCATCGTGCCCCAGCTCTGGCACATCGGCACGGTCCGCAAGCAGGGCCAGAACCCCCACCCGGACGCCCCCTCCCACGGCCCCTCCGGGCTGCGCGTGGACGGCACCGAGGACGCCACCCCGATGACCCAGGACGACATCGACGCCGTCATCGCCGCCTTCGCCCAGGCCGCGGCCGACGCCGAGCGCATCGGCTTCGACGGTGTGGAGATCCACGGCGCCCACGGCTACCTGCTCGACCAGTTCCTGTGGGAGGGCACCAACCGCCGCACCGACGCCTACGGCGGCGACCCGGTCGCCCGCACCACCTTCGCCGCGCAGATCGTGGCCGCCGTCCGCGCCGCGGTGTCCCCGGACTTCCCGGTCATCTTCCGCTTCTCGCAGTGGAAGCAGGAGGCCTACGACGCCCGTCTCGCCGAGACCCCCGAGGAGCTGGAGGCGATCCTCGCCCCGCTGGCCGCCGCCGGTGTCGACGTCTTCCACGCCTCCACCCGCCGCTACTGGCTCCCCGAGTTCGAGGGCTCCGACCTGAACCTCGCCGGCTGGACGAAGAAGCTCACCGGCAAGCCCGTCATCAGCGTCGGCTCGGTCGGCCTCGACGGCGACTTCATCAACGCGTTCCAGGGCGAGGGCTCCCCGGTCAAGAGCATCGACAACCTGCTGGACCGCCTGGAGGCCGAGGAGTTCGACATGGTCGCCGTCGGCCGCGCCCTGCTCCAGGACCCCGAGTGGGCGGCCAAGGTGCTCGGCGACCGCTTCGACGAGCTGAAGCCGTACGACGCGGCGGCGCTGCAGACCCTCAGCTGAGGTGTGCCGGGGGGCGCCTAGAGGTTGCCCATCGGCTCGATGTCGACCTGGACGGGCGTCCCCCACACCCGCAGCACCTCGTAGTCGGTGAACTCGTGCACCAGCCGGTACGCCATCGCCGGCCGGGACCCGCGCCGCTGGGCGGCGAGATACGCCTCGGCCTCCCGCCGGTCCCGCCGGGGCGTCCCGCACAGCTGCCACTCCCGCCCGTTCCACGCCTCCGGCAGCCACCGCTGCTGGGGCTGGGGACGGTCGGCGCGGACGCCGTAGCGCGAGGGCGCGCCGGCGGGCGCCTCCCCGGCCTGGGCCCGGCCCCCGCTCTGGTACTCCGAGCGCCGGGCGGCCCTTCTGCGGGTCTCGCAGAGCAGACACAGATCGGGCGCGCTCTTGTCGACGGGCCCGTGCGGATGCTCGGGACACCGGGTGCTGGGCGCCCCCGCTCCCACGGTCTCGTCCAGCAGGTCGAGGGCGCGCCGCAGATCGGCCTTGACCTCGTGCAGCCGGGCGTCCGGGGTGTCGGCGGAGAGGGCGTCCCCGTGCTCCCCGAGCACCCTGAGGGCACGCCCGAGGGCGGTGAGCTGGGCGTGGTTCATATCGGTCCGCGCAGTCCTTCGGCTTCTCCGGGGCCAGGGTCGATGCCGGCCGGGCCGGCAGTTCGACGGTAGCGCGCCACGGGTGGCGGCGGGACCGCGAAGAGGTCCCGGAGCCCCGGAGTCCGGGTCGCGAGGCCGGGCTCCGGGAGGTGGTGCGGTGCGCGGTCCGCCCGGGCCGGCCTCGCGGGCGTTCGTCAGTGCGACTGGAGCAGCGCCGTGTAGGCACCTTCCGCGCTTCTGCCCTCGGCCGTTCCCGCGGGGGTGTGGGCCAGGAACTCGGCGGTCGTGCCGCTGAGCACCAGCCTCCCGGACGCCAGGATCGACACGTGGTCCGCCTCCTCGGCGAGATCGGCCACGTCGTGGGTGGACATCAGAACCCTGACGTCCTGCTTCAGGCTCGCCAGCAGGTCCCGGAAGACGCGGCGCTGGCGCGGGTCCATGCCGGCCGTCGGCTCGTCCAGGAGCAGTACGCGCGCCTCGTGCACGAGGGCGCAGGCCACGCCGACCCGGCGCAGCTGCCCTCCGGAGAGCCGGTCCGTCCTCTCCCTCGCCTTCCTGCCCATCTCGACGCGGGCCAGTGCCCGGGGCGCCTCGTCCCAGGCGGCGCGCCGGTTCATTCCCTTCAGCCACCCCGCATAGGCGACGTACTCCCGCACGGTGAGGGAGGGCAGCGGGGTGATGGTCTGCGGCATCCAGGCCACCGCGCGGCGGTACTCCTTGGACCGCGCGGAGACGCCGTCGAGCGTCACCGTCCCCTTCCGGGGGGAGGTGACCCCGGCGGCGAGCTTCAGCAGGGTCGACTTTCCGGCGCCGTTGGGCCCGAGCAGGATCGTCAGTCCGTCCGGCAGCCGGTAGCCGAAGTCCGAGAGCACGGGACGCCGGCGGCGCCCGTAGCCGTAGCTGCAGGATTCCATTACGACGGTCATGCGGACCTCCGAGCGAAGAAGAGATGGGCGCCGATGCCGGTGGCGAGCATCAGCGCGGCGCCGGTGGTGGCGTACCAGGTGTGGGCCGGTTCGAGCAGCACGGTCCACGGGTACGGATCGTTCGGGCGGCGCAGACCGAACATGACCACCACCAGGGGCCACACCGCCGGCATGAGCACCGCGGAGCTGCCGAACAGGGCGCCGCACAGCAGGGTGAGTCCCACCAGGAAAGCGGTGTTGCGGCCCAGTGACTCGGCGGCGCGGGAACCGGTCGCGGCCGCCACGGCGGAGCCCAGCGGGGAGGTGAGCGCGACGACCGCGAGCGCGAGCAGCGCGTCGTACTGCCGTACCCGCCGGATCCCCGACTCCTCCGCCGAGCCGAACCGTGATCCCAGGCAGTTGAACAGGACCGCCGCCGGTACGAGCGGTACGAAGACCATGGCCTGCACCCCTTCCGAGGTGCCCAGTGAGATCGACGGCAGGTGGACCGGGCCGTCCTGGACGACGGCGGCCAGCAGGACGAACAGCAGGAGTCCGGCCGGCAGATGGGTGTGCGCCCGCCGTGCCTTGAACCACCAGGTCATGACGCCTTCCCGCACGCGGACGCGACGGTGCGCCGGAACCAGTCCGCCTGGTCCGCGGCGTCCATGCCGAGAACCTTGCCCACCCGGGCCCGCAGCAGCTCCCGCTTGCCCGCGGTGAAGTCGGGCTCGGTGGACAGACGCCGCAGGTAGACGTCGCCCTGGCCGACCTTCATGGACACCCAGTAGTACACGAGGCGGGCGGGCTCCGTCGCGGGCGGCGCACACTCGAAGCGCACCGCCGCACGGGCGACCTGGTAGGGCGTCATGCCCGCCGCCTGGCTCGCGCCGAGCGGGAGGTGCCAGTCGGTGGTCGTGGACGGCTCCGGGTACCGCACCGCGGCGAGGGTGTCCGTCAGCGTGGCGGGGTGGGCCTCGACGCCCGCCTTGCGGAGGGTCCGCAGGGTGCCCGTGACGTCCTCGCGCAGGGCGGGGAGGTCGGCGGCGTAGGCCGAGGGGGTGCAGATGCGAGGGCTGCCACCCGTGCAGGACATCGATCCGTGCCCCGTGCTCCGCGGCCCGATGTAGCTCCAGTCCTTGACGATGGCGTAGCCGCCGCCGAAGCAGGACAGCGCCAGTGCCCCGGCGAGGGCGGCACGCAGCCACGGCCGGGGTATGCCCGACCAGAGCAGGGCCACCGCCGCGGCGGCGCCGAGGCCGACCAGGAGAGGCGCCAAGAGGGCCGGCGCGGTGGGCAGTTCGCCGAACATCAGCCGGCCCGGGTAGAGGCTGGTGAGGTGCCGGGGCCAGGGGACCGTGAGTCCGGTGGACCAGCCGAGGGCCAGGAAGTCGAGGACCGCGATCACCGGGACCGCCGCGATGTGCCGGACCGCCGTTCCCCAGCCGAACCCGATCACCGCATGGGCCGCGCAGAGCGCCATGGCGAGCACCAGGAGGCCCGTTCCCGCCATGTTCAGCGGGGTTCCGGTCTGGACCAGCCCGCACACGACGGGCAGGATCAGGACCAGCCAGGCCAGCGCGACCACTGGGACGAGACTGTGCGCGGCGATGGCGTAGCGGGAACGCACGGCGCCCCACTGCCAGATGTCCGCGTTGCCGAGCTTGCGCGCCTCCCAGGCGCCCAGGGCCGCGGCGACCGCGTAGGCGACGGGTACCAGGTTGCGCAGTACCCCGTCGACGACGGTGGGCGCGTAGTCGAGCGGGTCGAGTCGCAGGTCGGACGTGATGTCCGTGAAGTAGTAGGCGAGCACGAGCAGCAAGACGACGGGCGACGCCCACAGCACACTGCTGGACCGGATTCGGGCGAGCGGTTTCAAGGGGTTCCTCGCGGGGCTCGGGACGGGCTGAGGCGCGGCGTGCCCCACGGGGCAACGCCGCGCCTCGGACCGAAGGTCAGCTGTCGGCCTTGGTGGTGTCGACGTAGACCGAGCTCACGTTCAGGAGGCAGCAGCTCCCGCCCTGGCCGATCTTGGAGGTCTCGAAGTAGAAGTCCGGCTCGGTGGGCAGCCCGGTCCACTCACCGTTGCTCGTGCCGCCGTTGAAGCAGGCGGTGTAGGTCTTGGACCCGTAGTAGTCGTTGGACGACAGCGCGTCGTAGTCCCACAGCTGGACGACCACCTGCTTGGTGGTGGCGTACTGGGCCGTGCACCCGGTGAACTGGATCTGGCTGTAGCTCTCGTCGGCCCAGGTGCGGGAGGTGTTGCCGTCCGTCCAGGAGGTGATGTGGCTGGACCAGTTGGCCCAGGCGCCCGGCGCCGACGCGAGAACGGCGGCGGCGGCCAGGCCGGCCACGGTGGAGACACGCTTGATAGATATGCCCGACATACGGGTTCCCCAGTCTTCCGCCCGGCGCCACGCTGTGCATGATCACTTCCGGGTGGAACTGCGGGAACGTACTGTTTAAATGATCTTTGCGTCAACTTTCGGCCAGCGGGGCTTGTTCTTGACTTTCGCATGGTTGACGGACGAGAGCCGTGGCCCGGAACGCGGCTCAACACCGCTTATGCAAATGGTAGTTACAGTCAATCGGGCGAGCGGTCGATGAGACCGGTCCCGCCTCCCCCGCGACGGCCCGCCGAGGCGGGCGCCGGTACCGCGGGCTCCAGCGCGGGGGAGCGCGTTGCGGACGCGTAGCGCGAGCCTCAGTCGGCCGTGACGGAGAGTGCGGCACGCAGGTGGCCGCCGGACTCCTCCAGCAGGCGGGCGGCCGTGCGGCCGTCGACGCCGGCGAGGACGATCAGGATCGCGTTCTTCACCTCGCCCCCCGCCTCGGTCAGCGCCCGCTCGATCTCCTCGTCGGGGGCCCCGGTGGCCAGGGACACGATGCGGCGGGAACGGGCCCGCAGCTTGGCGTTGGAGGCGCGGACGTCGACCATCAGGTTCCCGTACGTCTTCCCCAGCCGGATCATCGTGATCGTCGACAGCATGTTGAGCACCAGCTTCTGCGCCGTGCCGGCCTTCAACCGGGTGGAACCGGTGAGCAGTTCGGGCCCCACGACGACTTCGATGCCGTGCTCGGCGGCGGCCGCGAGCGCGCTGTGCTCGTTGCAGGACAGGCCGACCGTCAGGGCGCCGACCGCGCGGGCGTGCTCGACGGCGCCCACGGCGTACGGGGTGCGGCCGGAGGCGGAGACGCCGACCACCGTGTCCTCGGGCCGGATCTTCAGCGCGTCCAGGTCCGCGCGGGCCAGTTCCGCGGAGTCCTCGGCGCCCTCGACCGAGGTGACCATCGCCTCGGGGCCGCCCGCGATCAGGCCGGCGACCTGACCGGGCTCGGTGTTGAAGGTGGGCGGGCACTCGGAGGCGTCGAGGACGCCGAGCCGCCCGGCGGTGCCGGCGCCCGCGTAGACCAGACGCCCGCCGCGGGCCATGCGCTCGGCCACGGCGTCGATGGCGGCGGCGATCTGCGGCAGCCGCGCGGCGACGGCGGCGGGCACGCCCGCGTCCTCACCGTTCATGAGGCGGGCGATGTCGAGGGTGGGCAGCCGGTCGATCTCCGCGAGTTCCGGCCGGAAGGCTTCGGTGGTGAGGGACTCCAGCTCGTTGCGCAGGTCATGGGAGGTCATGGGGGGTGGCTCTCTCCGATTCGCGTGCTTGCACTCACCTGGGGGTGGAGCGGTGCCGGTGCGCCAGCGCCTCGTAGGACGCGGCCAGCGCGGGCGCCGCACTCTCGTACGTCCGCTGCGCCACCCCGACGAACAGGCAGTCCACCACCAGCAGCTGACTCGTCCGGGAGGACATCGCGGCGGGCCGCAGCTCCGTCTCCCGTGACGTGGACGTCGTCAGCACGTGGTCGGCGTACTGCGTCACCGGCGAGTCGGGCCTGCCGGTGATGGCGACGGTGGTCGCCCCGCGGTCGAACGCGACCCGGAGCGGCTCGATGACGTCGCCGGTGGAACCCGAGTGGGTGATGGCGATCGCCACATCACCCGAACGCAGCTGCACCGCGTTGGTCACGGCGAGATGCGGATCGCTGTGCGCGTGGGCTATGAGCCCTATCCGCAGCAGCTTCTGGGTGAGGTCCTGGGCGACCAGACCGGAGGCACCGACGCCGTACACATCGGTGCGGCGGGCGCCCGCGAGCGCGGCGACGGCCGCGCCGAGCTGCGCGGTGTCCAGTCCCGCGGCGGTGTCGGCGAGGGTCTGCTGCTCCTCGTAGGCGAGCTTGGTCACGACGTCCGCGATGGGGTCGTCCACCGCGATGTCCGTCGTGATCGCGGGCGCGCGGCCCGACTGCTGCTGAGCGGCCAGGCCGGCGAGGGCGAGGCGCAGATCGCGGTAGCCGGGATAGCCGAGCAGGCGGGCGGTGCGCACGACCGTCGCCTCGCTGGTGCCGGTCAGTTCGGCGAGGCCGGTGACCGTGAGGGCGGCGCAGCCGGCCGGGTCGCCCGCGACGGCCTCGGCGACGCGCTGCATGGAACGGGTCATGGAGGGGGCGAGGGTGCGCACCTTCGCGGCGAGGGAGCCGCCCGGACTGCCGAAAATTTCCTTCACGTCCTGGGTCACCAATGAAAGATATTTTCGTTTCGGTCCCGCGGTCAAGAGTGCGCACAATGGGACCATGGAGTCATTCACACCGCTCGAGCAGGCGCTGCACGCCGCCCGCGCGCTGGTCCTGGCCGACCTGGTCGCGGGCGGGGTCGCCGAGGCCGACGTGGTCTCACTGGTGGAGGACTCCGTCGCCGAACGGCGCTGGTGGGTCGAGCAGTGGCCGGACGGCGTGCCCTTCCTGCCCGGGCTGGTCGCGCAGGACGTCCAGGACGCGCTGCTCGAGCGCTACGGCCGCTGGCCGTTGTGCCCGGTGTGCGGCTCGGGCGACCCGCACGCCCTGGACGTGGAGCCGGAACTGGGCCCCGACCCGCACTGGGTGTGCCACAAGGCGGGCGTCCAGGTCGCCTCGGTGGGGTCGCTGGGACGGGCCATGGGCGGGACGCAGTCCTCGTGAGGCGCCCGTGACCGTCTACATCGACCCGCCTGCCTGGCCCGGTCACGGCCGCATGTGGTCGCACCTCGTCAGTGACGTCTCCTATGACGAACTGCACGTGTTCGCGGCCGGGTTGGGCGTGCCCCGGCGGGCCTTCGAGCGCGACCACTACGACCTTCCGTCGCACCGGTACACGGACGCGGTGGCCGCCGGGGCGGTGCAGGTCAGCAGCCGCGAGGTGGTGCGGCTGCTGCGTGCCTCCGGACTGCGCCGGCCCAAGGGGCTCGCTCAGCGCCGCAGCTCGTAGGCCAGCTCCGCGCCGCTGCCGTCCTCCTCGCTCACCCGGGTGAAGCCGGCCCGGGCCAGTACGGCCTGGGAGGCGGTGTTCTCCCGCTCGACGGTCGCGAACAGGGAACCGACGTCGTCCCGGGCCAGCGCCCAGTCCGCCAGCGTGCGCACGGCCTCGGTGGCGTAGCCCTGCCCGCGGGCACCCTCCGCCAGGTCGTAGCCGATCTCCACCCGGCCGTCCTCGTCCGGCGCGCTGTGGAAGCCGATGCCGCCGACCGCGCGGCCGTCCTCCTTCCGTACGAGGGCGAAGACTCCGAACTCCGGGCGGTGCACGCCGCCTTCGTACGCCTTGACCAGGAAGCCGGCGGCCTCCCGCGTGCCCTCGTAGGGCCCGCCCTCGATCCAGTCCAGGCCGCCGTCGCCGCCCAGCCGGAGATCCCGTGCGACGGCCGGCCGCAGCCCGACCAGATCGAGCCGCTCGGCCGGGATGACGAGGTTGTTCCGCCAGCGCCACTCGGTGACCGGCGCCCGCCCTGGCAGTTCACCCCGGCCGGTCGCCCAGAGCAGGGTCGGCCAGGCCGCGGTGCCGGGCTGCACATGCGGGAAGAGCCAGCCGAGCACGGCCTCGGCGAGACCCTCCTGCGGCGCGTACTCGACGCCGAGTGCCCGGGTGACGTCATGCGTGTGCAGCACCACCTCGGCGACACCCATCGCGGTGAAGCCCTCACGGTCGGCGCTGCGGAACGGGTAGGGGTGGAAGGCGCGGACGTGCGGAGGGGTGGTCCGCACGGCGGCGGCGAGCAGCACACCGGTCGTCCGCACGACCTCCAGCAGCCCGGCGTTGTCGGTGCCCTCGTCGAGCCTGATGTCGAACGGGACATAGGCGTCCCGCGGCCGTCCGGCCAACTGCCCCGCGTAGGCGATCAGATCACCTGCGACGTGCTCCACGGTCTCCCGGCAGCTCCACTCCAGCCCGGCCGCCCGCACCCCCTCCCAGTCCCGCCCCGCCACGGGCCCCAGCACCGCCAGACACCCCTGGACGGCCTTCATCACGTCGTCCCCGTTTATAGGTCGCATGGGGCGAACCCTAGGGGGGTGCTCTGCTGGGGGCGACAGTATTTCCGGATGCTCGGCGAAGCTCCTCAGCCCGACAGCAGTTCCAGTTCGCCCGCCAGGTTGTACCGAGCCGTGCGTTCCCAGTGCTCCCGGCCGTGCGGGGTGTGGAACAGGCGCGGCAGATCCAGGAGTTGGCGCAGGATGGCGGCGCGGCCCTCGCGGAAGGCCTCGTTGGGGATGAAGTGGTACTCCTCGCGGACCTCGGCCGTGTAGTGGGCGTACGCCGAAGGGGATGAGGCGAGGATCGCCAGGTCCGCGTCGCAGAGGACCTGGCCGTCGGGGTCGTCGTCCGCGGGGGCGTGGGTGACGGTGAGGCGGACCAGGCGGGCGACCTCGGCCGTCCTCGGTGTCGGCACCCCCGCCTCGGGCAGGGCGCGTTCCGCCAGGGCCGCGGAGCGTTCCTCGTTCTCGGAGCGGTCGGGCAGGTAGACCGCGTCGTGGAACCAGGCGGCCAGACGTACCGCGTCCGGGTCGGCCGCGTACTTCTCGAGCGTGTCGATGTGGTCCAGGACCGCCCTGAGGTGGGTCAGCGTGTGGTAGTGGCGCTGCGGCTCCTGCCAGCGGCCCAGGAGGTTGTCGGCGTACGGGGCGGGATCGGGGCCGCCGCCGGGGCCGCGGGCCCCTTCCAGGGCGCGGGCGAATCGGGCACGCAGGGCGTCGAGGTCGGCCATACCCCCATTGTTCCGTGACGTGCGCCGGTCGGCCCCCTAGCGTGACAGGTATGACGACTCCTGCGGATGTGCACGACGTACGGGACCCCGAGCTGCCCGGCCGGCTGCTGAGCGCCGAGAGGGACGTGCTGGTACCACTGTTGCGGGCGCGGACGGACGCGGACTTCGCGTTGCCGACCCTCGCCTGTCCGGGATGGACGGTGCGGGACGTGCTGGCGCACTGTTCCGCCGCGTTGACACGGGTGGTGGAGAGCCGGTTCGAGAAGGGAGTGTTCTCGCCCGAGTCCAACGACCGGGACATCGCCGAGCGCGCCCGGTGGACGAACGCCCAGGTCGTGGACGAGCTGGAGCGCGGGATGACCGAGGCGGGCCCGGTGATCGCCAAGGCCGGCGGGGCGCTGGACGTGCTCGCCCTCGGGGAGTGGGTGCACGCCGGGGACGTACGGGAGGTCCTGGGCGAGCCCGGGGCGTACGCGGGCGCGGGGCTGCCGGACGCGCTGGCGCTGCTGGCCCACGTCACGCGTGAGAAGGAGCACCTGTCGCTGCACGCCGACCTCGACGACCTGGACGAGCCGCTGCGGCTGGGCGCCGTGGCCGGGGACGGCCCGCCGGCCCGGTACATCGGCGACGCGCCCACCCTCGTACGGCTGTACTCCGGGCGGCCGGTGTCCGGCGCGGCGTACGAGCTGGCCGGGGTGCGGGAGGGGGAGCTGAACATCTTCGGCTGAAGGGCGTACCCGGATCGGCGTAGTCTTGGATTGGACTAGACCTGTAGCCGTCGATGAACCGCCGACGCATACCGCCGATGAATGGGGTGCCATGAGCAAGCGTGCAGTCCTGGAGGTGATCGCCCTCGACATCGAGGACGCGGTCGCCGCCCAGGCGGGAGGCGCGGACCGCCTGGAACTGGTCACTGAGATGGCGGCCGACGGACTCACCCCGCCGGCCGCCACCGTCGCCGGGATCCGGGCCGCCGTCGACATCGACCTGCGCGTGATGCTGCGGCTGGCGGACGGCTTCGCGGCCGGTGACGTGAACCGGCTGGTCCGGGTCGCGCACGAGATGCGGGACGCGGGCGCCGACCAGTTCGTGCTCGGGTTCCTCGACGCGGCGGGCGGGGTGGACCTGGCCGCCGTGGAACGGCTGGTGGCCGCGCTGGACGGCTGCCGCTGGACCTTCCACCGGGCGATCGACCGCACCGCCGACCGCGACACCCTGCGCCGCCGGATCGCCGGCCTGCCCGGCCTGGACACGTATCTGACGGCCGGAGCCGCGGCCGGCGTGGACGAGGGGCTGCCGACGCTGGTGTCCGAGGCGGCGCTCGGTGGCAAGCCCGGCTACGAGCAGCAGATCATGGTGGGCGGCGGACTGCGCCTCGACCATGTGCCGCGGCTCCGCGCCGCCGGGATCGAGGCGTTCCACATCGGCGGGGCGGCCCGCCCCGGCGGCTGGCTCGGACCCGTCTCGGCGGCGGCGGTCGAGCAGTGGCGGTCCGTGCTCGACGAGGACGTGGCCCTGGCCCGCTCGGACAGGCCCTAAGGAGCCTGGCCCTTCAAGGGGCGCAGGCAGAAGGACGTGCCGTCGTCGCTGTACTGCGCGTAGGCGGCGTAGTCCCCGGACGCGCAGGAGCCGGTCTTCGGGTCGATGACGCGGTACTGGGCGTCCGGGGAGCCGCAGTCCACGGGCTTCAGCTCCTGCGCCGGCCAGGAGGCGTCGTTGCGCGCGCACGAATCGGCCTTCAGGGTCACGCCGGCGCTCCCGGTGCCCGTGCCGTCGTCGCTGCCGCTGTCGTCCGGCCCTGCCACGAGGCCGATGACGACGAGGGCCGTGACGGCGAGGACCAGCAGGCCCAGCACGGCGAGCGGGACGAGGGCGAGGATGCCGGCCGGACGTCGGAACACCGGCCGGCCCGGGTCCAGCGGTGGGCGCCAACCGGGAGTGACCGGTGCCGGGATCCGCCGGATGCCGGACAGGGCGCCGAGGTTGGCCAGCAGGGTGAACGGCGTGATGAACACCGACAGCGGGCCCCACCAGCCCATGACCAGGGTGTCCGCCTGCATGTCCCGGAAGACGGCCAGCGCGCAGGTGTGGCAGAACACGCCCTGGCGGCGCAGGAACCGCATGATCACCAGCATGCCCTGGTGGCCGCGGACCGTCACCGGCGCCGCGGGAGCCGCCCCGCACATCTGGCACCCCGCCACCGGCCCGCCCGCCGGCCCTCCGCCCGGGTACGGACCGGGCGCCGGGGGGTACGGTCCGGGCGTCTGCGGGTACGGCCCCGGCGCCTGCTGATACGGCCCGGGCGCCGCCGGCTGAGGCTGCGCGTACGGCCCGGAAGGCTGCCCGTACGGCCCCGGCCCCGGCGCGTATGGCCCCGGCGCGTAGGGCCCCGGTGCGTAGGGCCCCGGTGCCTGCTGGTGGGCGGGCTGCGACGGCGGTGGGGTGCTCAACTGGGCGCCTTCCGGGGGGACGTGACGGAGCGGGACGTCACAGGAGCCTAGTCGGCGAGCTGCCCGGGCAGCGGGGCGGTGTGGGTCACGGTCAGGCCGGACACCGCACGGGTCAGGGCCACGTACAGCCGGCGCAGGCCGGTGCGCTCGTCCGGTTCGCCGTCCACCACCGCCTGCGGTTCGTCGAGGACGACGTAGTCGTACTCCAGGCCCTTGGCGAGCGAGGCCGGTACCAGGGTGAGCCGGGTCTCGCGGGTGGTCTCCTCACCCGGGGCGAGATGGGCGATCCCCGCCGCGGCCAGTGCCTCGGCGAGAACCGGGATGCGGGCGTCCGCGGCGATCAGGCCCGTCGAGCCCTCGTGCCGCAGCAACTCCTCGCAGGCGCTGACTACTTCGGCCGGTTCGGCGACGGTGCGGACCTCGAAGAAGCCCGGGTTCTCCCGGACCGAGGCGACCGGGGTGAGGCCCGGAGCGATGTGCGGGAGCAGCCGGGAGGCGTATGTGATGACGTCCGTGGGGACACGGAAGCCGGCCGTCAGCTCCTCGATGACCCCCTCACGCTTGCCGAGATGGGCCAGCGCCTCGTCCCAGCTCCGGGTCGCCCACGGGGTGGTGCCCTGCGCCAGGTCGCCGAGGACGGTCGCGCTGCCCGTGGTGCAGCGGCGCCCGACGGCCCGGTACTGCATGGGCGACAGGTCCTGCGCCTCGTCCAGGACGACATGGCCCAGCGAGTGCGTGCGCTGGATCAGGTCGGTCGCCTCGTCGATCAGCACCGCGTCCGCCGCCGACCACTTCGCCGACTTCACGCTGCGCACCGGCTTGGCCCACAGGATCGTCTTCTGCTCGTCCTCGTCCAGGATCCCCTCGGCGTGCTCGGCGAGGAAATCGGCGTCGCTCAGCAGCCGCAGGACGAGCTTCGCCGGCTCCACGGCCGGCCAGACCGCCTTCACGGCGGCCTTGACCGCGCTGTTGCGGGCGACCGCGTCCTGCACCCGATCGTCCGGCGCCTCCCCGGCGCGCTCCATCTGCACCAGCACCGCGTGCGCGATCCGCTGCGGCAGGGCCTCGCGTGCGGCGCCGTAGCGGATGTCCCGGTCCAGCAACTCGCGGACCAGCTCCTCCAGTTCGTACGCCGGGACCCGCCAGCGCCGCGAGCCGCGCACCACCACGACCGGCTCGGTGGGCATGCTCACATGGGAGTACAGGGCCCGGCGCAGCACCTTGGCCAGCCGGGCGTCGCCCTTGACCACGGCGGCGGCCGCGTCGTCCGTGCCGCGCACCTCCACCTGCGCGACCAGGTCGTCGACCGTCGCCTGCTGCACGGTCAGCTCGCCGAGCGCCGGCAGGACCTGCTCGATGTAGTGCAGGAAGGACCGGTTCGGTCCGATGACCAGCGTGCCGGTGCGCGCGAGCCGCTCCCGGTGCGCGTAGAGGAGATAGGCGACCCGGTGCAGGCCGACGGCCGTCTTCCCGGTGCCGGGGCCGCCCTGCACACAGACGGTCCCGCCGAGCCCGCTGCGGACGATCTCGTCCTGCTCGGGCTGGATGGTGGCCACGATGTCGCGCATCGGGCCGACGCGCGGCCGCTCGATCTCCTGCTGGAGCAGTTTGCTGGTGGTGGCCGCCTCGGCCGGGTCGGACAGGTGCTCGTCCTCGTACGCCGTGAGATCGCCGCCGGTGTAGCCGAAGCGGCGGCGCAGCCCGATGTCCATCGGGGCCTTCTTGGACGCGCGGTAGAACGGCTGCGAGACCGGGGCACGCCAGTCGATGACCATGGGATCGCCGTCGGCGTCGTGCACATGCCGCCGCCCGATGTAGAACTGCTCGCCCTCCGCGCCCTCCGCCCGCGCGGCCCCCGGGGCGTGCAGATAGTCGAGCCGGCCGAAGAACAGGGGGGTGCCACTGAGGTCGGCCAGCGCCTTGATGCGCTCGTCGATCTGGCGGGCGAGCACCGCGGCGTTGACCCAGTTCGCGCTGACGTCGCTGATGTCCAGCGCCTCGACGTCCTCGCGCATGGCGCGCAGGGCCGACCGGGACGAGGCCAGGTGGGAGCGCTCTCGGGCCAGCGGGTCGCCGGGTGGGCCGTCGAGCTGTTCGTGGGCGGGCGTGGACAAGGGGGTGCCTCCGGATGGGCCTGCTGCGTGGCTACGACGAATGCCGTCGGTTTCGGGCCGGCGACGTTGCCGTCCGGTTTCCGGCCGGGCGGCGGCACTCCGAGAGGGAGGCGGGCAAGAGCGGAGATTTTAAGTGAGACCGGGGCGATGGGGCCAATGGATTTCGTCTCCCGCGCATTCCGCGCCGGGCAGGCCCTAGGGGGCGGGGGCAGTCCCGTGTAGGGGAGCGCTCCACCTGGAGGTCTATGCGCGGTCCCCGGGAATTGGACCCGGAGACCGATTCCGGACACGCGCTCGAAGTTCCACCATGGAGACATGAGCGCAGCGACCATCTCTCCGGCCCCCGTCCGGCCCCCGTCCGGTGCCACGGCCATGGACGGCCCCCATCACCACCCTCTGGGCAACGCCCTGCGTGCCGTCAAGGTGTTCGTGGAGGCCGCGTTCGAGGTCGTGATCCTCGGTGAGTACGGCGAGGAGGCGGGCGTTCGCCGCAAATGACGACATAGGGTCACTTCCGTGCGGAAACGGACGGTGAAGCTCCTCCTCCCTGCCCTGCCACCTCGTCTCCCCTCGTTGCTACCCCCGCTTCTCCTGGCGGTCTCCCTCTGCTCCTTCACCGCCCTGTGCCTGCTGCGACACGCCCCGATGGCCGATCTGCTGGTCTACCGGGCCGAGGGTGTCGCCGCCCTCCACGGCGGCGACCTGTACGGCTTCACGGCCACCCCCTGGCGGCTCCCGGCGACCTATCCGCCCTTCGCGGCGGTCCTGCTCATCCCGGCGGGCTGGATTCCGGTACCGGTCCTGAAGGCGGCGTTCCTCGCGGGCAACGCGCTCCTGCTCGCCGGGCTCGTCTCCCTCTCCGCCCGGCTCGCGTCCCACCCGCCACCACACCGTTCCCCACCACCACACCGCTCCCCCTCACCACACCCGTCCCTGCCTCCGCCCGGCCCCCTGACGCCGGCCTCCACACACCGGCCGCCCCTGCCCCCGCCCCTCCTGTGCACGGCCACCGCCCTGGCCCTCTGGCTCGAACCGGTCTTCCAGACGCTCCTCTTCGGCCAGATCAACCTCGCCGTCACCTGCCTGGTCCTGTGGGACCTGACCCGCCCCCCGGGCGCCCGGGGAAAGGGCCTGGCCCTCGGCCTGGCGACCGGCGTCAAACTCACCCCGGCGATCTTCATCGCCTACCTGCTGCTGAGGGGCCGCACCCGTGAGGCGGCCACGGCGACGGCGGCCTTCACCGCCACCGTCCTGCTCGGCACGCTGCTGCTCCCCGCCGCGAGCGCCGAGTACTGGACACGGCGGCTGTACGAGACCGGCCGGGTGGGCAAGGTGTGGATCGTGGACAACCAGTCCCTGCAGGGGCTGACCGCCCGCGCGCTGCACGACCCGGCGCCGGGGATCTGCTGGATCCTCACGGCGGCGGCCGTGGGGCTGGCCGGCCTGTACCTGGCGGCCCGCGCCTCGCAGGACCGCCACGGCATCCTGCTGACCGCGTTCACGGCCCTGCTGGTCTCCCCGATCAGCTGGTCCCACCACTGGGTGTGGTGCGTGCCGCTGCTGGCGGTGCTGCTGGCCGACGGCCGCCCGCGGCTCGCGGCAGCGACGGCGGCCGTCTTCACCGCCCGCACGTTCTGGCTGGTCCCCCACCAGGGCTACGGCGACCTGCGCCTGCCCTGGTGGCAGCAGCCCCTGGCCTCGCCCTACCCGCTGCTGACGCTCGCGCTACTGGCGGGCGCCGCGCTCACCGTCGCTCAGCCGGTGCCCTCGGCCAGGATCTCGTCGGCGTCCACGATCCGGTAGGAGTAGCCCTGTTCCGCCAGGAACCGCTGGCGGTGGGCGGCGAAGTCCTGGTCGAGGGTGTCGCGGGCGACGACCGAGTAGAAGTGGGCCTGGTGGCCGTCGGCCTTGGGACGCAGGACGCGGCCGAGGCGCTGGGCCTCCTCCTGGCGGGAGCCGAAGGTGCCGGACACCTGGATGGCGACCGTGGCCTCGGGCAGGTCGATGGAGAAGTTGGCGACCTTGGAGACGACCAGCACGCTGATCTCGCCCTCACGGAAGGCGTCGAAGAGCTTCTCGCGCTGGGCGTTGGAGGTCTCGCCCTTGATGACCGGGGCGTCCAGATGCTCGCCCAGCTCGTCGAGCTGGTCGATGTACTGGCCGATGACGAGGATCTGCTGCCCGGCGAACCGGCGCACGATGGCCTCCGTGACCTTCCGCTTGGTCGCGGTGGTGGCGCAGAAGCGGTACTTCTCCTCCGTCTCGGCGGTCGCGTACGCCAGCCGCTCGGAGTCGGTCAGGTTGACGCGGACCTCGACGCAGTCGGCCGGCGCGATGTAGCCCTGCGCCTCGATCTCCTTCCAAGGCGCGTCGAACCGCTTGGGCCCGATGAGCGAGAAGACGTCCGACTCGCGGCCGTCCTCGCGCACCAGGGTCGCGGTGAGCCCCAGCCGCCGCCGCGCCTGGAGATCGGCGGTGAACTTGAAGACGGGGGCGGGCAGCAGGTGCACCTCGTCGTAGACGATGAGTCCCCAGTCCCGGGAGTCGAAGAGCTCCAGGTGCGGGTAGACGCCCTTCCGCCGGGTCGTCAGCACCTGGTAGGTGGCGATGGTGACCGGGCGGATCTCCTTCCTGGTCCCGCTGTACTCGCCGATCTCGTCCTCGGTCAGCGAGGTCCGCTTCACCAGCTCGTGCTTCCACTGCCGGGCCGAGACGGTGTTGGTGACCAGGATCAGCGTGGTGGACTTCGCCTGCGCCATCGACCCGGCGCCGACCAGGGTCTTCCCGGCGCCGCAGGGCAGCACGACCACACCGCTGCCGCCGTGCCAGAAGTTCTCCACGGCCTGCTTCTGGTACGGGCGCAGCGCCCAGGTGTCCTCCCGCAGCTCGATCGGATGCGCCTCGCCGTCCACGTACCCGGCGAGGTCCTCGGCCGGCCAGCCCAGCTTCAGCAGCGTCTGCTTGATCTGCCCGCGCTCGGAGGGGTGCACGATGACGCTGTCCGGGTCGATGCGGGCGCCGACGAGCGGGATGATCCGCTTGGACTTCAGCACCTCCTCCAGCACCGGCCGGTCGGTGGTGGTGAGCACGAGTCCGTGCGCGGGGTGCTTGGAGAGGGTGAGGCGGCCGTACCGGTCCATCGTCTCGGCGATGTCCACGAGCAGCGCGTGCGGCACCGGGTAGCGGCTGTACTGCACCAGCGCGTCCACGACCTGCTCGGCGTCGTGCCCCGCGGCCCGCGCGTTCCACAGGCCGAGCGGGGTGACCCGGTAGGTGTGGATGTGCTCGGGGGCCCGCTCCAGCTCGGCGAAGGGCGCGATGGCCCGACGGCACTCGTCGGCCCGCTCGTGGTCGACTTCCAGGAGCAGGGTTTTGTCCGACTGGACGATAAGCGGTCCGTTCACCTACGCACTTCCCTTCGGCACGGCCAAACGTCCAGTGTGCCCTACCGGCGGATGATCGCGGCGAGGTCGCCTGCAACCCCCGGCGCCCACCGCGGGTCTTCACGTGCGGGTGCGGCGCGGGGGCGCGGCCCGGGGAGGAGGGCGGGGCTATGACCGTGGGCAGGTGGGGGACCGGTCTGGCGGCCACGGGGGTGCTGGTGGCGACCGGGGTGTGGGCGATGGGACCGGGCACCGACGGCGCTCACGGGCGGGCGGACGTCGACGCGCACCTGTGGAGCGAGGTGCGGCCGGTGATCGAGGCCCGGCTGGTCGCCGACTCCCGGGGCGGCGGATACGGGGAGGCGGTGCCAGGGCTGCGGGCGCGGTGGTTCTGCCGGGCGCAGGCACAGGACCTCGAGGAGCACGGCGGCCAGGTACGGGCGGGCGTGAGCACGCTGTGCCTGGAGTACGGGGTGCGGGCGGGCGCGCTGCTGGAGTGCGGCGGCGCCCAGGGCCCCCAGGTACTGCGGCTGCGGCGGGACAAGGGCGCGGCCGGCGGCTACCGCGTGGTGTCGGCGCAGCGCCCGCCGGACGGCGCTGGGTACGGGCAGTGGGTGGACGCCCACTTCGCCCACCAGGCGGACGCGGACACCGGCGACTCCATGCCGTCCGGCGCCCTGCGGGCCGCCGCCCGCGACCACTTCGGCCTGCCCGCGGACGCTCCCGTGCGGGGTTGCTGACCGTTCCGCGGGCCGACGCGCGACCCGGCGCCGACACCGGTTCCGGCGGTCCGGTGGAGTCCGGTGCCCCGGAGCCCGCTGTCCGCGACCTCCGCGACCGCTTCGGCCTGCCCACGGGGGGCTTCTGCCCAGGGCTGCCGCACGGTCTGTCGGCTACTCCTCCAGTTCGGCGACTCCCGTGATGCGGTGCAGCGGGTAGGTGCGCACCTCGTCGGCCGTGTGGTCGTACGCCGTGACGAAGCCGCCCTCGACCCGGATCGGGGCGATCACCCGCTGGCTGGCGCTGCCCTCGGCGTTGACGTAGCCGATCCACAGCGCCTCGCCGGTCAGTACGGCGGCCTGCACGGTGGCCAGGGTCTCGGCGGAGCCGGTGCGGGGCAGATCGCCCCGCGCCGGAGCGGCGCCGGTGGTCTTGCGCGGCGCGGTGGCGGCGAGGTCGCCCGCCCGGATCGCCCGGATCGCCGCCGAGAGCAGCGTGGCGTCGGGCGGCGGCGGGCCGTCCGGCACCGGCTCGGGCGCGGTGCGCGGCGGGGTGCGGTGGGCATGGGCGCGGGCGATGAGCACGTCCCCCTCGGCGGACTCCGCCGCCGGCGCGTACCCCATCGCGCGCAGCCCCTCCAGCAGCGCGGCCGCGTCCGCCTGGGTGGCGAGGACGGTCGGCGCCAGCCGGCGCAGCCGCAGGGCGGCCGACCGCTTGTCGGCGAGGATCTCGTTCAGCAGCGCGTCGTCGTCGCAGCGCACGTACGCGGAGGCCGCGCCCACCCGCAGATGGCCGTGCCTGCGGGCCACGTCGTCGATGAGGTAGGCCAGCGGCTGCGGGACCGGCGTACGGGAGTGTTCGGTGAGGAAGGCGTGCAGGTCGGTGGCGGTCCGCCCGGCGTCGAGCGCGCGGCGGACCGAGGCCGGGGTGAAGCGGTAGACGGTCGCCCCGCCCTTGGACTCGACGTCCGCGAGGACCCCGAGCGTGTCGGCGAGCGGACGCCGCAGCGGGCCCGGGGCCACCGCCGTCAGGTCGGCCTGGAGCAGCACGTGGTCCAGGGGCTCGGGCAGCAGCGGCGCGAGGAGCCGGGCGGCGGCGCCGGCGGCGACGGCCTGCTCGGCGGCGGTCAGCGGCTCGGCCGGGGCGGCCGGGCGGTGGTGGACGGGCAGCTTGTCACCGGGGCCGGAGGACTCCGCCCCGGCCGCCGCCTGCTCGGCCGTGGCCGTGCCCAGCAGCGCCCGGCCGTGCGCGGACAGCGCGCCGCGCCCGGTGATCCCGAGCAGTTCCGCCTCCGCCAGGGTCCAGCGGGCGAGCCGGGAGCGCAGATCCTCCTCGCCGTCCGGCCGGGGACCGCGCAGCGGCCGCTCCCAGCGCAGCCGGGCCAGGACCGCCTCGGCCGCCGGCGCCGCGCCCGCCGGGAGCCCGGCCAGCAGGGCCAGCACCCGGTGCCGTACCTCGGGCGCGGCGGACCGGTCGAGTCCCGGGCCCAGCGCGGACAACGTGCGGTCCTTGGCGTCCCGTCCGCCGATCAGGCCCGGCGTCCGGGTGGCGGTCAGCCAGGTCTGGGCCAGCCGGGCCCAGCGTTCGGCGGGGGGCTGTTCCAGCCATTCGTCGTGGGCGGGCGTGGCCGCGTACCGCTCGTCGGCCTCGCCGTCGGAGGCGAGCAGCCCGGCCGCGTAGGCCAGCTCGATCCAGAACGCGGCGACCGGCTCGGACACGTCGAGGGCGACGGCGGTCCGTTTCAGGTCCCGCACGCTCAGACCGCCGGCCCGCAGCACGGCGGGCCCGCCCTCGTCCCAGTCCTTCAGCAGCTCCTCGACGGTGGCCAGCGCGGTGTACGCCTGCCCGGCCGCGGTGGCGTCCACCACCTGCGCCCCGTGCGTGGCGGCGGGCTCCACGGCGGGCGGCCGCGGCTCGGGCGCGCGGTGGGCGCGGCCCTCGCGCAGGTGCAGCGCCACCTCGCGGGGCAGCACCACGGTGCCGGGCGCGGTCGGCAGCAGCAGGCCGCGGTCCAGCAGCCAGCGCAGATGCGCCGCCGGTTCCGGGGTGACCTGCCCGTACGGCGGCCCCCACACCAGCCGCGACAGCACCTCCCGGGAGGCTTCCGGCGCCTGGGCGAGCAGCTTGGCCATCTTCCGGCGGTCGGTGAACAGGGCGGTCAGCGCGGTGACCGCGGAGACCGAGTCGTGCGTGGAGGGCAACCCGGCGCAGGCGACGATCTCCTGGATCCGCCCCGGCGACATGCCCGAGGTGGCCTCCTGCACGCTCGGGCCGAGACCGGTGGGGGAGGGGTGCTGCGCGGAGGGCGCGAGCACCTCCTGCGCGGTGCGCACCAGCCGCAGCCGGTCGTCGCCGCCCCACACCAGCGCCTGGTCGCGCAGAACGGCGACGGCGCGGGGCAGCGCGGCGGCCACGGCCGCGTCGCCCGCGTCCCCCGCCATCAGGCCGAGCAGCGTCCCGTACGACGCCGGGTCCGGGGCCACGGCCAGCGCCTCCGCCGTCTGGAGGGTGAACCGGTCCAGCCGTTCCAGCGCCCGCAGCACCGAGGCGCGGGTGCCGGCGCGGGTGGCGAGCTGGGTGAGGTCCGTGGGGACGGGAGTGATGAGATCGGGGCGGCTGCGCAGCAGCGCGGCCAGCGAGGCGTCGTCCCTCATGCGGAGCGATTCGGCGAGGGAACGGGGGGCTGAGTTGGCCTCGGGGCTCATCTGACCCACGTTAGCGGGTGCCGTGCCGAACGCCGGGTGGGCTGTTCGATGCCGGTCTGCGCTACCTTCCTGAACGGGTTTCATCGGCAAGGGGTTTCATCGGCGTCGCCCCGGAGGGGTTCCGTGGGGATCGAGAGCGATCAGGTCGTCTACGAGTATCTGAGCCGCGTCGGGGACGTCGCTCAGCAACGGCAGCTGCCGTCGTCCACCCGGATGCGGCTGGTGTCGCGCCTGCGCGACGAGATCGACCGGCACCGCGCGAGGACGGCGGTGGACAGCCCGGCCGCCGTGCGCCGCATCCTGGACCGGCTCGGCACGCCGGACGAGGTGGTCGAGGCAGCGGGCGGCACCGCGGCGGCCCCGCAGCCGCCGGTCACCGCCGTGCCCGTGCAGCGCGAGCCGGAGCCGGAGGAGCGGCCCAAGGGGCTGCGCCGGGTCGTACCGCGCCCGCGCCCCGCCCAACCGGAGGCGCCCGCCCCGCGCACGGGCGCCTCACCGCCGCACCTGGCCGCCGCGCACGAGCTCGGGGACAGTGCGACGCGGCCCGACTGGTGGCGGGTGGACGACAGCCCGTTCGGTACGGCGGCCGGTGACTCCGTCCCGGGGTTCGTCGGCGGTGTGGAGATCCCCGACCTGCTCAAACGCCCCCCGAGGGACCCTGAGGGGACGGAACGACCCACCCCGGAGGAGCCGGAGGAGGCGAAAGAGGCGATCGACGAGGCCCCGGCCCCCGCGCGCCGCCGCCTCCTCCTCCCGCTTCCCCGCCCGGCCGCCGGCTGGACCAACCCGCTCCTGCTGCTGGCCGCCGCCGCGCTGGTCGCGGGCGCCGTGCTCGGCAACTGGTTCGCGCTGCTCCTCGGCTGGCTGATCGCCTACGGCTCCCGGCGCCTGACCCCGGCCGAGACGAAGTGGGCGGTACTGGTCCTGCCGGGCTCGGCGGCGGTCGCGGGCCTGGTGTGGCTGTGGGGCAGGAACACCGGCCGCTGGGGCGACCCCATCGCCCAGGGCCACATGAACGACGCCCTCACCCAGACCTGGCCCTGGGTGGTCCGGGGCGCGGCGATCGCCTCAGCCCTGTACCTGGTCTGGCGCTCGCAGCGAACCCGCTGACCCGCACCCGCCGACGGCCCCCCACAGGGGCCACCCGCACCAAAAGGGCCCCGCGCCCCCAGGCAAAATGAGCCCATGACTCTCACCGTCGGCTTCGACCTGGACATGACCCTCATCGACTCCCGCCCCGGCATCCGCGCCTGCTACCTCGCGCTGTCGGAGCGGACGGGCACGTACATCGACGCCGATCTCGTGGTGACCCGGCTGGGCCCGCCCCTCGCCGAGGAGCTGATCAACTGGTTCCCGGCGGAACACGTCGCCGCGATGGCCGACCTGTACCGGGAGATGTACCCGACGACCGCGATCACCACGACCCCCGCCATGGCCGGCGCCCGGCAGGCGATGGAGGCGGTGCGGGCGGCCGGGGGCCGGACGATGGTGGTCACGGCGAAGTACGAGCCGAACGCCAAGCTGCACCTCACCCACCTGGGCCTGGAACCGGACGTGGTGGTCGGCGATCTGTGGGCCGAGCAGAAGGCGCGCGCCCTGCGCGAGCACGGCGCGCGCGTGTACGTCGGCGACCACGTGGGTGACGTCCGCGGCGCCCGTACGGCGGGCGCGCTGTCCGTGGCCGTGGCCACCGGCCCCTGCGACGGGGACGAACTGCGCGCCGCCGGGGCGGACGTCGTGCTCGACGACCTCCCCGCGTTCCCGGCGTGGCTGGCCGGCTACCGCGAGGCGCCCGGCGCAGTCTCCCCGGCCTGACGCCGCCCGGCGGCGACGGAGCGCAGTATCCCCGCGCCGGCGATCAGGAATCCGACGGCCATGAGCATGCTCAAGCCGAACATGAACGTCGGGAAGGGATCGGTACCGAGGAGCAGTGGGGCCACTGTGACCAGAGTGGCCAGTGCCCCGACGAAGAACACGATGACACCGGCGCGGATCAGTCGGTCACCGGGTCCGGCGGAATTCGGTTGGGTTTTGTCACGCACCCGACCAGGGTAGTTCCCAGCGCGAGAGAACAACCGAGGGACGTCTTGTCACCCGCCCGAAGACCACTAGCCTTGGTTGCGGCGGGTCATGGTCGACCCGCTCTCTGCTGTCAGAAACCATTTCCGAGCAGTTTTCCCGACGAGTACGAGGACGAGGACGGACGTGCCCACCGGCAAAGTCAAGTGGTTCAACAGTGAGAAGGGCTTCGGCTTTCTCTCCCGCGACGACGGCGGTGACGTCTTCGTGCATTCCTCGGTTCTTCCCGCCGGAGTGGATGCGCTCAAGCCGGGACAGCGCGTGGAGTTCGGTGTCGTCGCCGGTCAGCGCGGCGACCAGGCCCTCTCGGTGACCGTGCTCGACCCGGCGCCCTCGGTCGCGGCGGCCCAGCGGAAGAAGCCCGACGAGTTGGCCTCGATCGTGCAGGACCTGACGACCCTCCTCGAGAGCATCACGCCGGGCCTGGAGCGCGGCCGCTACCCGGAGAAGACCTCCGGCAAGAAGATCGCCGGCCTGCTGCGCGCGGTCGCCGACCAGCTCGACGTCTGACCGGCGGACCAGGGCCTGCCGAACAGACCCTGGTCCTGCGGGAGAAGCCTCAGGGGAACGCGAGTGCGTCCGGACCGAGGGGCGGTACCAGCCCCTCGGCGGCCGCACGGGTGAGGAGCCCGCGGATAGCGGCGTAGCCGTCCTCGCCGAGAGCGGCGGTGAACTCGTTCACGTACAGCCCGATGTGCTGGTCCGCGACGGCCGGGTCCATCTCCTGGGCGTGCTCCATCACGTACGGCCGGGACGCCTGCGGGTCGTCCCAGGCGGCCTGCACGGAGGCGCGCACGGACTCGGCGAGCCGGTCCAGCGTGTCCGCGCCCAGCGACCGCTTGGCGATGATCGCGCCCAGCGGGATCGGCAGCCCGGTCGTGCGCTCCCAGTGCTCCCCCATGTCGGCGAGCTTGTGCAGCCCGTAGTTCTGGTAGGTGAAGCGCGCCTCGTGGATGACGAGCCCCGCGTCGACCTTGCCGTCCCGCACGGCCGGCATGATCTCGTGGAACGGCATGACGACGATCTCGCCGACACCACCGGACAGGGTGTCCGCGGCCCACAGCCGGAACAGCAGGTAGGCGGTGGACTTCTCGCTGGGCACCGCGACCGTACGGCCCGTCAGGTCCGCCCCGGACTCGCGGGTCAGCACCAGCGGACCGCAGCCCCGGCCCAGCGCCCCGCCGCACGGCAGCAGCGCGTACTCCTCCAGGACGTACGGCAGCACCGCGTACGACACCTTCAGCACGTCGAACTCGCCGCGCTCGGCCATGCCGTTGGTGATGTCGATGTCGGCGAAGGTCACGTCCAGGGCGGGTGCGCCGGGGACGCGGCCGTGCGCGAGGGCGTCGAAGACGAAGGTGTCGTTCGGGCAGGGCGAGTACGCGATCTGCAGGTGCTCAGCGGTCATGCGGGTTCCAACTCTCCAGTACGGGCGTGAGCTTCCCGAAGCCCTCGGTGAGGGCGGCGAGGGCTTCGCCGATGCGCCAGGCGGCGCGGTCGCGCGGGCCGACCGGGTTGGACACCGCGCGGATCTCCAGCACGGGCACGCCGTGCGCGGCGGCCGCCTCGGCCACGCCGAACCCCTCCATGCCCTCGGCGAGGGCCCGGGGGTGACGGGCGCGCAGCTCGGCGGCGCGGTCGGCGGTGCCGGTCACGGTGGAGACGGTGAGGACGGCGCCGACACGCGCGCCGGTGACCTGGGAAATTTCTCGTACGAGTGATTCCGGCGGCCGGTGGGTGACGGTTCCGAAGCCGAGTTCGGTGACCGGGAGGAAGCCGTCGCCGGTCTGGGCGCCCAGATCGGCCACCGTGATCGCGTCGGCGACGACGAGCGAGCCGAGCGGCGCCTGGGGCGGGAAGCCCCCGCCGATCCCGGCGGACACCACGATGTCGTACGGCGTCCCGGCGAGTGCCGCCGCGGTCAGCGCGGTGGCGGTGGAGGCGGCGGCGAGGGCCGGTCCGACACCGGCGGCCAGCAGGTCGGGGCCGCCCGGGACCCGGACGAGTCCGGCGCCCGGCAGCCGTACCGCGACCGTCTCGCCGGGGAACGCGCCCGCCACCGCGTCCCGTTCGGCCGGGACGGCGGTGGCGACGAGGACGCGTGCGGAAGGCGTGGTCAGCCCGCCTTCTTCACCTTGAAGGACCACAGGCCCTTGGGCGGGTTGCTGCCCATCTGGATCGACACGGTGTTGGTGTCGCCCTGGGTGCCGTACTGCTGGTTGAAGAACGCGTTGTACGGGAGGGTGCGGGTGGTCAGCTTGCTGGACTCGGAGAACGGGTTGCCGTTCACCAGGATGGTCCAGCCGGCGTCCGCGATCTTCGGGTCGACGCCGAAGCGGACCGTCTGGTCCTGACCCACCTTGATGGACTTGATGTCCTTCGCCTTCTTGGAGCACTTCGCCAGCGACTTGGCGTCCAGCGCCTTGCCGTCGTTGTAGCAGAGCGCCTCCGAGTTGACCGAGTCCTGGCCAACGGTGACGGTCGCGACGGGCGTCGGCTTGTCGCAGGCCGACAGGACGAGCAGTCCGGCGGTAACGGCGCCGGCGGCGGCGACGGCGCGGCGGCGTCGCACAGCACGTGTTACATCAGCGGCTTCGCCGCGGGGCAGCGTGGTCATGGCCGAAGGCTATCGGGCGCCCATGGCCGTCCGCCCACGTGGGGTACGGCGTGCCCGGTTCGTTACGCCACTCGCGCCCTGGTCCGGCCGCCGTGCCGGGCCGAGGCGAGCAGCCCGCGCAGCGTGCTCAGCCAGCCGACGGCCACGAACGCGGCGGCCACGGCGAGGCCCAGGGTGCCGTTGAGCGGCATCACGATGCCGACCGCGCCGCCGAACACCCACGCCATCTGCAGCAGTGTCTCGGACCGGGCGAACGCCGAGGTGCGCACCTGCTCCGGCACGTCCCGCTGGATCAGCGCGTCCAACGACAGCTTGGCCAGCGCCTGCGCGAACCCGGCGACGGCGGCCAGGCAGGCCACCAGGAACGCCCCGAAGAACAGGGCGGCCACGATGGCCGTGCCGAGCGCCACCGCGACGACCGTCACGATGATGATCTCGGGCGCCTTCGACTTCAGCCAGGCGCCCACGGCCGTGCCGAGCGCGTTGCCCGCCCCGGCCGAGACCCCGACTATCCCCAGCGAGACCGCCGCGCTCTCGCCGGTCAGCGGGTGCTCGCGCAGCAGGAAGGCGAGGAAGAAGATCAGGAAGCCGGACAGACAGCGCAGCGCGGCGTTGGCGGCCAGGGCGTGCGTGACGGCGGGCCCGACGGTCCGCAGCCCCGGCCGTTTGGCCTGCTGCTTGCGTCGAGGCCCGTGCAGATGCTGTTCGTCGGCCGCGAGCAGCGCCACGTCCTCGCCCTTGGCGGAGTCGACCTTGGGCGGCAGCGAGAACGACAGAAACGTCCCTGCGGCGAAGATCACGAATGCCCCGTACAGCGGCCACGGGTCGCCGAGGGCGTGCAGGCCCGCCCCGATCGGCGCGGCCACCCCGGTGGCCAGCAGTCCGGCCAGGGTGACCCGGGAGTTCGCCTTCACCAGGGAGAAGGCGGGTGGCAGCAGCCGGGGCACGACCGCGCTGCGGACCACTCCGTAGGCCTTGGACGCCACGAGCACGCCCAGCGCCGCGGGATACAGCTCCAGGCTTCCGCTCGCCACGGCCCCCGAGATGATCAGTGCCAGCAGCGCCCGGGCCAGCATCGCCCCGGCCATCGCGGCCCGCCGCCCGTGCGGCAGCCGGTCCAGCAGGGGCCCGATGACGGGCGCCAGCACGGTGAACGGGGCCATGGTGATGGCCAGGTAGAGCGCGACTCGCCCGCGGGCCTCGTCGGTCGGTACCGAGAAGAACACGGTCGACGCGAGCGCGACCGTGATCATGACGTCCCCGGCGCCGTTCACCGCGTGCAGCTCGATCAGCTTGCCGAGACCCGACTCCCCCGCGCCGTGCGCGTGCGTGACCTTGCGGATGCCGCGCGCGGTGCCGGTCACGGGGAGGTGCAGGGCACGGCCGACCGCGCGGACGGTACCGCCGACCCGGCCCGAACCGCCACCCCGAACGCTGCTGCCCCTGTCCGTGGCTGCCACGTCGTTCATAGTGCCCCGAGACCCCGCCCGATAGTGCGGTTTGAATTCAAGCGAGTCGGCCGGCCCCTTCGGTGACGGCCAGGCACCGGCCGGCTCGCCACTCGATCACCCCATGACGGACACCGGCTCCCGGACCGGTCGTTTTTCGGCCAACCGGACCGTTCGCCGGGGCCGGTTCTCGGCCAACCGGCACGTGTGGCCGGTCGGGAAACATCGCCGGGCAGCGGCGGACTGTCCCCGACCACCGGCGACCGGGTAGCGTGCGTATCTCAGCCATAACGCAGAATGGATGGCAGAGGTGCGCCCGAGCGCGATCGGATGCGGACGTCGATGCGGCCCCCAGGTCCGCTCCGTCCCCCCAACCGCCGGAGGCAGCCGCACTCATTGCAGACGGCGTAGGAGAGAAGCGATACCTGTGAGCGCAGCGACAACGCGAAGCCGCACCCCCGACCGTCTGTGCGCCGAGGCCGTCGACCTCGCCCGCACCGCCGCGGAGGAGGCCGCCGCACCCGGAGTGGTGGGCGAGCACGTCGGGCTGGTGTCGGAGGGCGACCGTGTTGTCACCCACTTCTTCGAGTGCAAGGAGATGGGCTACCGGGGCTGGCGCTGGGCCGCGACGGTCGCCCGCGCCTCCCGTGCCAAGATCGTGACCTTGGACGAGGTGGTCCTGCTCCCCGGGCCCGACGCCCTCCTGGCCCCCGAGTGGGTGCCGTGGAGCGAGCGCCTGCGCCCCGGCGACCTCGGCCCCGGCGATCTGCTCCCCACCGACCAGGAGGACCTGCGCCTGGAGCCCGGCTGGACGGGTGAGGAGGAGCCCCCGCCGAACTCGGTCGTGTCCGGGGAGATGGCGGAACTGGCGGAGGCCGAGGACGCGGAGGTTTCTCCCGGCGCCCCGGCCGTTCAGCCCACGACGCCCGTCCGCGGTTCGATCGCCTCGGTGGCGGAGGAGCTGGGCATGCGGCGCGCGCGGGTCCTCTCCCGTTACGGCCTGCATGTCGCGGCCGACCGCTGGGAGGAGTCGTTCGGCCCCCAGACCCCGATGGCCCAGGCGGCCCCCGCCACCTGCATGACCTGCGGGTTCCTCATCCCGATCGGCGGCTCGCTCGGCCAGGCCTTCGGTGTCTGCGGGAACGAGTTCTCCCCGGCCGACGGCCGTGTGGTCTCCCTGTCCTACGGTTGCGGCGCCCACTCCGAGGCGGCCGTCATGCCGAAGACCCCGCAGCCGCCCCCGCCGGTCGTCGACGAGACCCGGATCGACGTCTTCCCGCTCCGCCCGGCCCGTGACTCGGGTTCGGTCCCGGAGGCGGGCGACGCGGAGACCGCGGAACTCGGCCACAGCTGAGGGCGGGCGTCGTGCGGGTGGGGGTGCACGGGCGTGCCGTCCGGTGGATCACGTTCGGGGCGATCGCGTTCGGTTCGCTGTTCCTGGTCGTCGGGCTGATCCTCGCGGGCGTGTCCGTCTCGTTCCTGTCGGGCGCGAAGCACGCCCGGGGCACGGTGGTCGCGCTGGAGTGGCGCGAGGACCACAGCGGCTCCCGCAGGAAGCGGGCGCACGACGACCCTGTGGCGTACCCGGTGGTCGCCTTCACCTCGGCGGACGGCGAGCGGCGGACCTTCCGCAGTTCCTTCGGCTCCAATCCGCCGTCGTACGAGAAGGGCGAGCACGTCGAGGTCCTCTACGACGCCGACTCACCCGACGACGCGCGCATCAAGGGCTTCGCCTCGCTGTGGCTGCTGCCGCTGATCTTCGGCGGTATCGGCCTGGTGATCGCGGGTGTCGGCACGACCGTCGCCCTGGTGACACGGCGCCGCTCCCGCTGAGTTCCCGCCGCGGGCCCGCGGGGATCAGTCGCCGTAGAGCGGCAGGTTCTCCGACGAGATGGTCCAGTCGCCGATGGTGACGTCCTCGCCGTAGACGAAGTCCTTGCGGGTCGCGTAGCGCGGCCCGTCGGGGGTGGAGTGGATGTCGGTGAGGACGGTGCCGGTGCCGGTGCGGGGGTCGAAGATCGCGTAGACGGGGATGCCGAGGAGCGGGTAGTCGCGCATCTTGCCGACCCAGTCGTTGTCCGGGTTGGAACGCGATGCGATCTCGATGGCGGCGATCAGCGTGCGCGGGTCGAACGACCCGCCTCCCTCCATGTCCGCCTCGGCGATGACCATGACGTCGGGGCGCCGCATGATGCCTTCCGGCTCGTCCTCCACATCCGGTTCACCGGTGTGGGCCACGATCTCCTCGGGCATCACCTTCTCCAGGCGTTTCCGAAGACGCAGCACGGTGAGTTCGTGCGGCCTGACGGGCGCCGTCATGTCGTGGACGATCCCTTCCTTGGTGATCTCGAACTTGCCGGGGATCGTGTCGTCCATCGACTCGATGAGGTCCCGCATGGCCCGGTAGACGTGGTCGGCACCCCGTCGCTCGCTGTCCGGTGCGATGGTCATGGCGCTCGCTCCTCGTCGTCTGTGCCCAGGGGCAAGGATCGTCGCTTTCATGCTAGGCGGCCTCCGGGGGGTCGGGGCTGCAACTGGAGCAGCGTCCTGGTTCCGGGGAGAGGAAGGCGCGGTCGCAGCCCTCGCAGTTCTGGAGCGGGTGCCGGGCCGCCGGCGGGAGCGCCGGGGCGCGGAACGGGGGCGGTGGAGGCAACTGGGCCGTCAGGCGGTGGGCCAGCAGGGCCGCCGGGCGGCACAGGGGCTCGTCCGGCAGGCCCGTGGTCAGCGCGTGCCGTACGGCCGAGGGGGTCGCCTCCCGTTCCAGCCAGGCGACGACTCCCGGCGCCAGATGGGCGGTGTCGTGGGCCGACAGCAGCAGACGGGAGTCGTGGCGGCGGAGATCCGCCAGGAGATCCGTGGCCTGCTGGACCAGGGCGGGAGCGGGCTGGGCCGGACGGGGTACGGCCGGCAGCGCCCTGCTCGCGGTCTTCTTCTTCCGGGGCGGCGGCGCCGCGGCGACGTCCCCGCCGCCTCCCGGCTGGTTGCAGGAGACCGTACGCGTGACGATACGGCCGTCGGCTCCGCGTTTGCGCTCGCGCCGCAGGTAGCCGTGGGCCTCCAACTCCCGCAGCGCGGCGGCGATCCGGACCGCGCCCTCGGGGAAGCGGGCGGTCAGGGTCCGGATGTCGACGCGGGACCCCGCGGGCAGCGACTGGATGTGCACCCCGAGCCCGATCGCGAGCCCGGACAGCTCCGGATGCTGGGCCAGGTGGTTGCCGACCACCGTGAAGCGGGCGGAGTGGCGGGTGTTGTCGTGGATCAGCCCGCCGGCCGCGGACCGCCGGTTCGGGTGGTTCTTGGCGACAACTCGGGACTGGGCGCGCTCGGGCGCGCTACGGTTCTGGGTATCCATCGGGAAGGTGCTGTTCCTAGGTGGTCAGGCCCTCGATCGGGATCGCTAGTCCCGGCCGGGGGCCGTATTTTTTGCCGGTTTGCCAATGTGCCGTGCCTGCTGCGCCGAGCGTAGAGCGATCAACGGGGCGCCACGCCAGCCGCGTTGGCGATGTTCACCCTCGCGAGTGAGCGTGCGCCGTCGTGGGCGGGAGGGGTGGGGCTTGGCCGGGTTCTTTCTCCCTCGTGGTCCTTTGGGAAAGAGCGCCACTCGGACCGGAGCACGAGTTCCCGGGTCGCGGTGGCAGAGCGATCTCCGCCCACACCGTCTTGCGGGGCGTGAGGCCCGGCGTCACGCCCCAGCGGTCGGCCAGCGCGTCGACCAGCAGCAACCCGCGCCCCGACTCGCCGTCCGGGTTCGCTTCACCGACGTGGGGGAGCCGGTCGCCGCGGGTGTCGGTCACCTCGATCCGCAGGACGTCCGCGACGGCGTAGAGCGTGAGCCGGAAGTCCCGGCCCGTCACCCGCCCGTGCGTGGCCGCGTTCGCCGCCAGCTCGGCCACGATCAGCGCCGCCGGATCCAACGGCAGCCCCCAGGAGCTGAGTCGCTCCGTGGCGAGCAGCCGGGCCAGACGGGCGCCGCGCGGAGTGGGGGAGAGCCGCACGCTGAAGTTCGGGATACGGGTGGAGGTTTGCTGATTCACATCACTCAGCGTGGCGGCGTGCGCCTACCGTGAACAGTGACGATGTCGGTACGTAGAGTCACTGTCCGGGCCTTGTCCGGTGGTGTCCGGTCTGTCGGGACGGCGGGGACGGGAAGGGGGCGCGCCATGGGTGAGGAAGAGGAACCGGGCTGGGAGGTCGACCCGGACGACGACTGGGGAGTCGCCGTCATCACCACCGTGGGACGGCAGCTCAGGCTGCGCCGCGAGGCGGTGGGCATGCGTGCGGCCGAGTTCGGCAGGGTCGTGGGCTACGGCGAGGACATGGTCTACAAGGTCGAGAGCGGCAAGCGGATCCCGCGCCCCGAGTTCCTGGACAAGGCGGACGAGGTGCTGAGCGCGGGTGGGCTGCTCGCCGCGATGAAGGAGGACGTGGGCAAGGTCCGGTATCCGAAGCGGGTGCGGGACTTGGCTGACATGGAGGCCAAGGCCGTCGAGTACGGGGTGTACGTCGGGCTGAGCGTCCATGGCTTGTTGCAGATCCCGGAACATGCGCGGGCGCTGTTCGAGGTGTCTCAGTCCGCCTATGCGGAAGAGCAGTTGGAAAGCCTGGTATCCGCTCGCATGGCGCGTAAGTCGATCTTCGAGCGCTCCCCGGCGCCGGCGCTCAGCTTCGTCCAGGAGGAAGTGGCGCTACGCCGAAAGGTGGGAGGCACAATGGTGTGGCGTCAGCAGCTCGAACACCTGCTGGGTGTCGCTCAGCTCCGTAACGTCACGTTGCAGGTGATGCCGACCGACTCGGGGGCCCACCCGGGGTTGAGTGGCAAGATCGAGGTGCTGAAGTTCGGAGACGGTACGGCACTGGGACGCTCCGAAGGGGCGTACAACGGCCGCCCGACCTCCGACCCGAAACAGCTCCGCCTCCTTGAGCTGCGGTACAGCACCATTCGGGCTCAGGCTCTCTCCCCACGGGAGTCGGTGGCCTTCATCGAGCAACTGCTGGGAGAGACATGATCCGCGAGTTGGTCTGGTTCAAGAGCAGCCACAGCGACGGTCCCGAAGGTGACTCCTGCGTCGAAGTGGCCCTCGACTGGTTCAAGAGCAGCTACAGCAGCAGCAGCGAAGCCGACTCCTGCCTCGAAGTGGCTCCCACCCCCTCCACCATCCACATACGCGACTCCAAACAGGACGCCGGCCCCCTGCTGACCGTCACCCCCGCCACCTGGGCGACCTTCGTCGGCTACGCCTCCCACCGCTGACGCCGGGCCGGACGGCCACCCGCTCACGGGGCTGTACCTTCGTCCTCACGCAGACGAGGAGAGTGAACGTGAGCAAGTACGTGAGGCCGGCGACCGAGGGCGCCGACCCCTTCGGCACTGCCCGACTTCGCCGCGGTGTCCTCGACGCCTGGGCCACCAGCCCCGCCCGGTTCCGCGAGGACGCCAACGCCGAGGAGGACCTGGTCCTCGGCGGCTACCGGGACCGGCTCGTCATCGAGCTGGCCCAGAACGCCGCCGACGCCGCCGCCCGGGCGAAGGTGCCGGGGCGGCTGCGTCTCACTCTCCGCGACGGTGTCCTGGTCGCCGCGAACACCGGCGCCAACCTGGACGCGACCGGTGTCGAGTCGCTGTCCACCCTGCGCGCGTCCGCCAAGCGGGACACCGGCGACACCCACGGCGCCGTCGGCCGGTTCGGCGTGGGCTTCGCCGCCGTACTGTCCGTCACCGACGAACCGGCGATCGTCGGCCGGCACGGCGGGGTCCGCTGGTCGCTGGCCGAGGCGCGGGAGCTGGCCGCCGACACCGCCCGGCACAGCCCCGGACTCGGGGACGAGGTCCGGCGCCGCGACGGGCACGTGCCGCTGCTGCGGCTCCCGTTCGCCGCCGAGGGCTCCGCCCCGGACCCGTACGACACCGCCGTCATCCTGCCCCTGCGCGACGCGGCCGCCGCCGATCTCGCCGAACGCCTCCTCGACGCCGTGGACGACGCCCTGCTCCTCGCCCTGCCCGGGCTCGAGGAGGTCGTGGTCGAGGTCGAGGGCGATGCCCCGCGCACCCTGCGCCGCCGCACCGAGGACGCCGTCACCGTCGTGGAGGACTCGCGGGACGGCGTCACCCGCTGGCGCACCGCCGCCTCGCACGGGCCGCTCACCGCCGAGCTGCTCGCCGACCGGCCGGTGGAGGAGCGCCTGCGCCCGCACTGGTCGGTGACCTGGGCCGTACCGGCGGACGACCAGGGCCGCCCGGCCCGGCCGCGCACGGCGGCGGTCGTGCACGCCCCCACCCCGAGCGACGAACCCCTCGGCGTCCCCGCGCTGCTCATCGCGTCCTTCCCGCTGGACACCACCCGCCGGCACGCGGCACCCGGCCCGCTGACCGACTTCCTGGTGCAGCGGGCGGCGGACGCGTACGCCGAACTGCTCGCCGGGTGGCGCCCGGTGACCGACGGGGTCATCGACCTGGTGCCCGGACCGCTGGGCAAGGGCGAGCTGGACGGCGCGCTGCGCCAGGCGATCCTGGAGCGGCTGCCGCGTACCGCCTTCCTGCCCCCGGCCGCCGACCACAAGGAGGACGACGACCTCCCCGAGGCGCTGCGGCCGAGGGACGCCGAGATCGTGGAGGGCGCCGGGGCGGACACCGTGCGGGTCCTCGCCGAGGTGCTGCCCACCCTGCTGCCCGCCGGTCTCGAGCGCCGGGTGGAGCTGCGCACCCTCGGGGTCGCCCGGCTTCCCCTCGCCGACGCCGTCGACCGGCTCGCCGGTCTGGAGAAGGACCCCGACTGGTGGTGGCGGCTCTACGACAGCCTCGCCGGCGTCGACCCCGACCGGCTCTCCGGGCTGCCGGTGCCGCTCGCCGACGGACGCACCACCATCGGGCCCCGGCAGGTGCTGCTGCCCAGCCCCGACGCCGCCGCCCTGGACCCCGACGTGCTCGGCCGGCTCGGGCTGAAGGTCGCCCACGAGGACGCCGTCCACCCGCTGCTGGAGAAGCTGGGCGCGCTGCCCGCGACCCCGCGCGCGGTGCTGACCACCCCGCAGGTGCGGGCCGCGGTGGCGGCCTCGCTGGACGACGAGGGCGGGGCGCTGTGGGAGGAGGACGCGCCGGGCGCGGAGGAACTGGCCGACACCGTCCTCGCGCTCGTCCGCGACGCCGCCCTCGAACCCGGTGACGAACCCTGGCTGGGCGCGCTCGCGCTGCCCGACGAGGACGGCGAACTCGCCCCGGCCGGTGAACTGGTCCTGCCCGGCAGCCCGTTCGCCCGGGTGATCCGGGCGGACGAACTGGCCGCCGTCGATCGCGACCTGGCCGACAAGTGGGGCGAGCAGCCGCTCACCGCCTGCGGAGTGCTCGCGAACTTCGCGCTCGTCCGCGCCACGGACGTCGTCCTCGACCCGGACGAACTGGAGCCCCGGGACGGGGACTTCGCAGAGCCGGACGACGCGGGCCTGCTGGACGCCGTGGACGTGTGGAGCGAGGACATCCTCGACCGCTTCCCGGACACACCCGTGCCGCCGGTCGCCACCGAGCTGATCGCCGTCCGCGACCTCGACCTGGTGGACGACGGCAAGTGGCCGCAGGCACTCGCGCTGCTCGCCCAGCCGCCGCTGCGCGACGCCCTCACCCAGCCGGTGCGCGTCCTGCTGCCCGACGGCACCCACGAGGTCGTACGGCCCTACACCGCGTGGTGGCTGCGCGGGCACCCGGTGCTCGACGGCCGCCGCCCGGCGGGCCTGCTCGCGTCCGGCGGCGACCCGCTCCTGCACGGCCTGTACGACGAGGCCGACGCGACCGGCTTCAACGACGAGCAGGTGCTGCGCGCGCTGGGCGTACGGACCTCCGTCGCCGCCCTGCTCGACGAGCCCGGCGGCGCCGCCGAACTGCTGGACCGCCTGTCCGACCCCGAGCGGCCCGTGAGCCCGGCCCAACTGCACGGCCTCTACGGCGCGCTGGCCGAGCTGGACCCGGAGCGGGTGACCCTGCCGGACGAGCTGCGGGCCGTCGTAGACGGCCGGGTCGAGGTGGTCGACGCGGCCGACGCGGTGGTCGTGGACTCCCCGGACCTGCTCCCCTTCACCTCCGGCGTCCCGCTGCTGCCGGTCCGCCCGGCCCGGGCCGCCGAACTGGCCGAGCTGTTCCAGGTGCGGCGGCTGAGCGAGTCCGTCACCGGGTCGGTCGAATCCGACGGCGCCGAGCACGACGTACCGGACGCGGTGCGGGTGCTGCTCGGGCCGCGCACGCCCGGCACCTATGTGGAGCACGAGGAACTGGTCGTGGACGGCGTCGAGATCGACTGGCGCCTCACCGACGACGGCACGCTGCACGCGGCCACCCTGGAGGGCGTCGCCGCGGGCCTCGCCTGGGCGGCCGGCCAGTGGCCCCGCCGCTTCGAGGTGGCTGCCCTGCTGGAGGACCCGTCCAGGACGGGGGAGCTGGCGCGGGATCGCTGGTTCGACTGAACGCCGTTCAGACCTGATCTCGAAGAAACTTCACAGAGTCGTACAACCTTTCACAACTGGCTCGGGTCTGGTCTGTGGAGTCAGCGGACTCCACAGATTCGTCTCGGGCATCGCGAAAGCTCTTGAGCCGCAAGCGTGCCCCCTCCAACGTGGGGATAACACATGCGCATTCGTGCCTCTGTCGCCGTCGTAACCGGTGCTCTGGCCCTCACCGCCCTCGCCGTTCCGGCCGCGCAGGCCGACGGCCACGGGAACTTGGCCGCGCACGTCCCGTCACTCTCCAAGGGCGTGTCGTCCTTCAAGGCTGCGCCTTCCGTCGCCGCCGCCCCGACGGACGACGCCGAGGGTGACACCCAGATCACGAGCGTTACCGTGAACGCCGGCAAGGACATCGTGGTGGGCATCTCGGCGAAGAAGACCTTCACCGTCTCGGTGACGGCGACCGACCCGAGCGGCATCTACGACGCGTTCCCCATGCTGTGGCACGGCCCGGACTCCCAGCACGCCGACGGCGCCATCGGCCCGGACAACCTGGAGGATGACCAGGTCGGCACCTGCACCAACGTCAACGCCACGACAGCGACCTGCAAGGTCACCCTGGTTGCTGACCCGTACGACAACATCTACAGCAACATCCTGGCCGGCACCTGGAAGGTGTGGGTGGGTGCCGCGGGCAACGACGGTGACTATGTGATCAAGGACGCCTACAAGACGGCTCGCGTCCAGCGCGCTTCCAAGCTCACCGTCAACGCCTCGCCGGAGCCCGTCACCAAGGGTAAGACCATCACGGTCACGGGCAAGCTGTCCCGGGCCAACTGGGACGACCTGCAGTACCACGGCTACACCAGCCAGTCCGTCAAGCTCCAGTACCGCAAGAAGAGCTCCAGCACCTACACCACGCTGAAGACCATCACCACCAACTCCACCGGCAACCTGAAGACCACGACCACGGCCACGGCCGACGGTTACTACCGCTTCTCGTTCGCCGGCACCTCGACCACCCCGGCGGTCAACGCCACGGGTGACTACGTCGACGTGAGGTAAGCGGCACCGCACCGCCCCGGCCCCGGAAACCCACCGTTTCCGGGGCCGGAACCTTTTCTCTCACTTGTGCCAAGATGCCGTCCCACCTGGGTAACGGACGGGCAATCGGAACCCAAAATCTGGCCGGAAGGCACTCTCGCCCTACAACCAGCGCCCCGTGTCGCGGATCTGATCGCGTGAGTCAGCCGACTCCACGATCACTTCTCCCTCCAAGGGAACCGCACATGCGCATACGTGCCACCGTGGCCGCCGTCACCGGCGCCCTGGCCCTCTCCGCCCTCGTCGTCCCGGCCGCGCACGCGGCCACGCCGAGCGGCACGCCGTACACCCTCGACGCGAGCTTCTCCAGCGTCACGATCGCCAAGGCGATCAAGGTCGGCACCACCAGCGAGGTCAGTACCAAGTACACCTACACGCTGACCCACGGCGCCGATGTCGACATCACCGCGCAGGACTTCTACACCGACGCGTTCCTCTACCGTGGCTCCTTCGACGACCCGAGCGCCGAGCTGTACGGCGACAACGGGGCGACCTGCACCGCCACCTCGGCGACCACCGCCACCTGCACCGGCACGATCGACATCCACCCGGCCGACGGCGACCTGACGAACGCGGGCGCCGGCACCTGGACCGTGGCCGCCGAGGCCGTCGCCTTCAACGGGCAGGACCCGGACAGCCCGGACATGAGCAAGGTCGGTTACAAGGACCAGGACGGCCTCGGCGCCACCCTGGTCCAGCGCTACTCCAAGCTCACCGTGAACGCCTCCCCGGAGCCGGTCTACAAGGGCAAGACCCTCACGGTCACCGGCAAGCTCTCCCGCGCCAACTGGGAGGACCACCTGTACCACGGCTACACCGGCCAGCCGGTCAAGCTCCAGTTCCGCAAGGCGGGCACGAGCACGTACACCACCGTCAAGACGGTCTACTCCGACTCGACGGGCAGCCTGAAGACCACCACCACGGCCTCCAACGACGGCTACTGGCGCTTCAGCTTCGCGGGCACCTCGACCACCCCGGCGGTCAGCGCCACGGGCGACTACGTCGACGTGAAGTGACCTTTCGGTCGCGCACATGAGACCGGGGGCCGCCCAGACGGGGCGGCCCCCGGTCAGCGGCCGGTCGGGAGGCTCCTACGAGGCCATGGTCCGGGCGAGGCCCGAGCGCGCCTCATCCAGGGCCGCCCTGTCCTCCGGTCGCATGTCGATCCGTCCGCCCGTCCGGTCCAGCAGGACGAGCGAGGTGACGAGCAGGCCGTGCCCCAGTTCCCGCAGGACCTCGTGGGAACTCGCGCTGTACAGCTCGTACAGGCGCTGGACGAAGACCTGGAACACCTCGCCGTCCACCGCGCAGCTCCCCTGCGGTGTGTGAGTCAGTCCCGGCGCCACGTCGAGGAACTCGGCACATCCCCGGGCGAGCGCGAAGTACAGCTGCCCGCTGTGGTACCCCGCGTCCCAGATCGTCTCGTCGCCGTACTCGAAGGGGTAACTCAATCTGCGATCTCCAGTCTGAGGTCGAGGTCCGGGTACTTCTGCCTGAGCTGCTTGAACCGCTCCTGCAGGGCCGTCCGGAACCGCGGATCCATCCCCGACCTGGTGAAGCGGAACCCGATGGGTGCGCCCTCGTAGCCGGGAAGCAGCTCCCGGCACCTGAGGTAGGCGGCGAGCTTCTTGTCGACCTTGTCGTCGAGCCACTTGTCGTCAGCGTAGATCGCCGACTTCAGCTCCCACATCACACCGTTCTCGAAGAGGTCGATGTCGGTGATCCGGTTTCCGCTGACGGGGTCGTAGACGTCGTGGTCCGTCAGACCGTCGAGGCACTTGGCGGGGTTGGTCCCCGCGGCGGCCCGTGCCTGGGGCCGGAACGAGGCGGTCCGGGTGAAGGAGACCTTGGAGACCAGCTTGCAGCCGCGTTTCAGCAGCTTCAGTTCCTCGAAGGCCCGGTCCAGGACCTTGAACTTGCTCTTGAGCAGGGCGTCCACCGCGAGACTGCCGCAGGAGTCGAAGTCCTTCTTCTCCATGCACGCTTCGTACTGGCCGAGGCCCAGCAGCTCTTTCTCCACGTTCCACAGCTGCTCGGCGGCGTCGCCGAACTCCTTGCCGTGCGCCAGGATGCTGCAGTAGACCTGCTGGTGCTGGCACCAGCGGGCGAAGCCCTGCGGGTCGCAGGGAATGAGGCCCTGCTGGCAGCGGTACAGCTCACGGGCGCGGGCCCCGGCGTCGTTCTTGGCCTTCTCCTTGGCGTCGACGGCGGCCTTGCGCCGTGCTTCTGCCTCCTCCCGGTACTTCCGCACCGAGACTTCGAACGCGTCGGTCGCCGCCTTCATCGCGGCGTCGGCGTCCTTGCCGGCCGCGACTGCGGACTGCCTGGCCTGGTCCGCGTAGTACGAGGCGTTCGTCGCGGCCGCCTGGGCGGTCTCCGAGGACAGGGTGGCGTCCGCCGCCGACCTGGCGGCGTCCGCCGCATCCCGGTCGGCGCGGTTCGCGGCCTCGCGGGCCGTCTTGGCGGAGGCGGCGGCCTGCGCCGCGGATGTCTCGGCGTCCTTGGCGTAACGGTCGGCCTTCTTCGCGTACTCCTGCGCGTCGGCGTAGGCCGCGTCCGCCTTCTTCGCCCAGTCGTTGGCCTCGGCGGCCGCCTTGCGGGCGGTGGCAGCCACCTTCTGGGCCGTGGCTGCGTTCTGTCGTGCGGTGGCGGCCACCTTCGACGCGTCAGCGATCAGCTTCTGCACCTGGGCCACGTGGGCGGCGGACAGGTAGTCCTTGCGCAGCGCCTTGTACTGGCCGGAGACGATGAAGGCGTGCAGAGCTTGCGGTGAGGCCTCCAGGGCGATCCGTGCGGCGGACTTCACCTCGGGGGTGCCGCTGTCGACCAGCTGTGCCGCCCGGACCCGCTCGTCCTGCGTCCGCGCGGTGTGCTGCGTGGTGAGCAGAAACTCGCTGTACTTCTTCGGGTCCCCGGTGGCGAGGGCCTTGCGCCCGGCGTCGGTCAGCACCGGACCGGCCCCGTCGAGGACCTGGGCGATGGCGACGCGCATGCTCTCGGCGCCGACCTGGTACTGGCCGTTGTTCACGAACTCGCTGATGGTGGCGGCGTCACCGTCCAGAGCGGTCTCGGCCGCGTCCCGTACCGTCTTGTCCTCGCTCTCCTCGGCGAGGCGTTCCACGTACGACCGCTGGTCTTGCTGCTCGGCGGTCTTCCAGCCGTTGCGGAGGTAGTCGACGACGACCTCGTCGGTGCCGCCGAGCGCGGCTTCGGCCGCGGCGCGTCCCCAGGACGTGCCGCCCTTCATCACGCGTACGGCCAGGACGCGGCCCTGCTTGGCGACGGCGGCGAGGTCGGCCTCGGGCTTCGCCGCCTCGGCCAGCAGGCGGTCCCGTTCGGCCTGCCGGTCCTTCGCGGCCTTCTCCAGCGCGGCCTGCGCGGCCGTACGGACGTTGTCCTGCTCCTTGTCGTCCCGGGCGCGTTCGATGCCTGCGTTGGTGCGGCCCTGCAGGCCCTCGGCCTCGACCTGGCGGGCGAGGGTGTAGATGTCCTGCGCCTTGGTCACGGCGGCGGTGGCGGCGTCGGCTGCCTCGGTCGCGGCTTTCGCGTGTTCCGTGGACTTCGCCGCGGCCTTGGTGGACTCGCCGGCATGCTCGGCCGCTTCCCGGGCCGCCTTGCCAGCGTTCCGGGCGTGGGTGGCCGCGGATGTCGCGGCGTCCCGGGCCTCGCGAGCGGCCTTGCCCGCCTTGCGCGCCAGCGACTCGGCCTCGCCGGCGGCACGGTTGGCCTCGTCGGCGTGGCGCTTCGCGGCGGCCGCGGCGGAGCGCGCCTCGGCGGCTTCAGCGCTCGACTGCCCCGCGTAGTCGCCGGCCTCGGCGGCGGCGTCGGCGGCGGCCTTGGCGTTGGCGCCCGCTCCGGCCGCCGAGTGGGCGGCGTCACCGGCGGCGTCAGCGGCCTTGGCGGCCTGGTCGGCGGCGTCGGCGGCCAGCTCGGCCCCCTTGGCCGCCTTGTCGGCGTCCTCGGCCGCCTTGCGTGCCGCGTCGGCCTTCTTGGCGTCGACCGCGGCGTCGGCGGCCGAGTTGCGTGCCCGGGAGGCGGCCTGCGAGGCACCGGCCGCTGCGGCGGCCGCCTGCGCGGCCGCGTTCGCCGCGACGCGCGCCGAGTTGTTCGCGGCGTTGGCCGCGTCGATCGCCCGTTGCGAGGCGGCCGCGGCTTCGGAGGCCGCCGTCGCGGCCCGCTTGGCGGCGCGCGCGGCCCGGTCCGTGTCGCCCTTGGCCGCCTTCGCCTCCGCCTGGGCCTCCAGGGCGGCGTCCTTGGCCAGCCCGGCGGCCTCGACCGCCTTGGCGGACTCGGTCTTGGCGGCCGCGGTCTCCTTGGCGGCCTGCCGGCCCGCTTCCTTCGCCTGCTCGGCCAGT